>CAYQLL010000054.1:0-6616 GCA_964418405.1 uncultured Christensenella sp.
ATACCACAAAAATATCGAAAATAATATAAAAATACTCGAAAAATATTCAAAAAATAAATCTCAAAAATTATCCGACATATTTTCTATTTATTCAAATACAATAAAAAATATTTTAATTGAAAATAATCAAAAATATTTTTATTCAAATTATTGCAACAATATTAACGAGATAATTCATAATTGCGTAAGTAGTATAGACACGCTTTTGCTCTTAGATAAATATCAAAATGACTTTGATATAAATTGTGCAATAAATTATTTATGCAAACTAATTTTACAAGCGACGGACATGTTTGGAATATGCAAGTTTAGACAGTAAAAAACTGGCAAGAAAGTTCTTGTCAGTTTTTTAGTTTATTGTTCGCCCAAGATTATATCGCCAAATGTGAGATTAAAGTTACCATCTTGTACATTTAGTTCAACAATTGAACCAACTGCTTTTATGTCAACTTCGCAAGATTTAATAAAATCTGAAAAGTGTGAATAAATTGTAAGACTCTTTATAAAGGTTTTTAGTGATATTTTGTTTTCACTCTTGAATTGTCTTATTCCACTAACAACCTGCATTACCTCGTCACCTGCTTTGATAAAGTTGTCATCACTTGCTTCACCAAGGTCAAGATAGCCTGACGAGTGAATGGAAACCTGATTTTCCTTTTGTGCATAGTAATCTTGATAAATTTCTTCGGTTATGTGTGGCATAAATGGTGCAAACATTTTTAGTATTCCAAGTAGCACATAGTAGCACGCATATTTCCCACTTTCACTCTCTTTTTCACCATAGACATCTGGATTGTATAGACGGCGTTTAACGAGTTCAATATAGTCATCACAAAAACCCCAGAAAAATCTTTCCGCCTCACCAAGTGCTAGGCAAATATCGTACCTATCCAAATTTTTCGTGAAATTTTTGAATACTTTTTTGTATTTTTCAATTATCCACTTATCCATAGGAAGAAGGTCGACTTTTTTGGGCGAATAGTCATATAAGAACGACAATACAAACTTTGAAGCATTCCAAATCTTGTTAACAAGTTTCTTGCCTGCGTCAAAACTTTCAAGCGAGAAACAAGTGTCTTTGCCAAGAGACAAGTTATTTGCCCAATATCTTGTAACATCGGCACTGTAGTTCGCAATAATATCTTGTGGAGAATTTTTGTTATTTCCGCTCTTTTTGCTAAGTTTACTACCATCTGCACTTGTGACATAACCTGAAATCATAAGGTCTGTCCAAGGGAGTTTGCCAAAATGATACAAACTCTTTACAATGGTATAAAAATCCCAAACACGGATGTTATCGTGTGCATTTGGTCTTAGACTCATTGGAATCATTGTGTCGTCAAGTCCTTTGTTCGTGACAAGGTCAGTACAAATTTGAGGAGTAAGGCTACTTGTTGCCCAAGTGTCCATGACATCGTGTTCTGGTTCCCAATCACACTCACCACATTCACATTTTACTTTTGGAAGTGTTGCAAGTGGATTGACTGGAAGTTCACTTTCGTCTGCAACGTGGACTTTTCCGCAATGCTTGCAATACCAAACTGGGAATGGCACGCCATAGTATCTTTGACGGGAAATACACCAGTTCCATTGCAAGTTTTCTACCCAATTTGTGTACCTCGCGCACATTGACTGTGGGTGCCAATTAAGTTTCATTCCAGCATCCAAAAGTTCTTGTTTGTGAGATAGTACATCAATAAACCATTGTCTTTTTACAACAATTTCAATCGGTGTTCCACATCGTTCGTGTGTGGAAACAGCATGTGTGAGTTCTTCTTGTTTTATGAGCAAGTCATTTTCTTTTAGTTTTTCAATTATTGCAAGTCTTGCGTCTTTTATTTTCATTCCTTCAAACTCACCCGCAAGGCTTGTCATTCTTCCTGCGTTATTGAACGCCTCTTTTATTTCAAGATTGTGTTTTCTTTGCCACTCTTTGTCGACTGTGTCACCAAAGGTACAACACATAACAACACCGCTACCTTTTTCTAGGTCAACAAGGTCGTCAGTTAAAACTGGAACAGTGAAATTAAAGTATGGAACAACCAATTTTTTGCCAAGTAAGTGCAAATTCTTTTCGTCTTTTGGATTGATAAACACGCAATCACAAGCAGGCAACATCTCCGGTCTTGTTGTTGCAACTGTAACATATTCGTCTGTGCCTTCAATAAAGAATTTTATATAGTTAAACGTACTTGCAATATCTTGGTTTTCAAGTTCGCTTTGTGCAACTGCCGTTCTACACTCAGTGCACCAAAGTGCTGGCGCTTCGGCATGATAAATTAATCCTTTTTTGTAAAGCTCGATAAATGACTTTTGCGAAATTTGTTGCGAGCGAGCAGAGATCGATGAGTAGTTGTTAGTTAAATCACAAGAAAAACCCGCGGACTTGTATAGTGCGTGAAATTCTTTTTCGAGTTCTCTTGTTGTATCCAAACACATTTTCGTGAATTCTTCCCTATCAAGTTCAAAGGCGCGTTTGTTGTACTTTTTTTCAACATATCTTTCTGTTGGAAGTCCATTATCATCAAACCCTAGTGGGAAAAAGACATTTTCGCCCTTCATTCTGTGGTGCCTTGCCATTGTTTCAATGTGCATATATGACGACAAATGCCCCATATGTATTTTTCCATTAACTGTTGGTGGCGGTGTATCTATTGCGTAAACTGGTTTATCTAGGTTTTTATCAAACTTAAAAATCTCTTTTTCTTGCCAATAGTCTTGCCATTTTTTTTCTTTCTCTAAAAAATTATATTTTTTGTCTAGCATTTTTTCTCCTAAAATTAAACATAGTTAAATATATAACAATAACCGGATATTGTCAAATAGTTTGTTAAATATTCAAACAATAGTGCTAAATAAAAAATAGTAGACAGTTCGTTAGTTCTCCTACTTTTCGTCAGTTAACCTCATCATTTTGTTTTTATCTCAAACAATCGTCAAAATCATCAAAATATTTGGGAGGAAAAAGTAGTTATTTTATTAAAAAAACAAGATAATGTTTTACGAATTTTCGTAAAATCGTTAAAAAAACAATTAAAAATTTATATAGTTGCTAAAAAATGATAAAAGTAAAGTTTGTGATTATTATGAAAATAGGTGTTGATGTGTATTCAATAATACATACAAAAATGGCGTGGAAGCCTTTTTTGAAACGGTTTTCAACACCATTAATTTACGTGATTATTGTATATTTTTCGTAAATTTTATTGGCAATTTTTCAAAATTAATTTTAATTGATTATGTAATTAAAATAATAAGAAAATATTTTTTATTTTTTATAATTGTGATAAATATTTTTCGTTATTCTAAACTAGAATTTTTGGAATTAATACAAAATAAACTTTCTCGTCAATTAGTTCAAATGTATAATCTCTTACACCAACCGTTTTTAGTGCATAAGCAAAACCTTTGTGAGAATTGTCATAGCCAATAAGACCATTTACAAATGCTTCGCCAATTGTTAAATTAAGGTCGTCACTCGTTCCAATTTTTGTTAAGACATTGAGTGCTTTAACAAACTCTGCTGTTTGTTTTGCGTCAAGTTTGTTGATTGTGAGATTGTTACTGGTAATGGTGTATGCAAACTCGCCGTCATCTTTTTTTACATCAACAGTTGACGATATATACAAACTGTTCGGAACTTTTTTGGCAATGATACTTAGTGGAAAAGATTTGAAATCTGCTTTTACCTGCGACAAGTCTAGTTTCACAACAATGTTTATTGTAACCGTTTTTGTTTCCGGGTCTAATGAAACAAAACTTACTTGAATTAGTTGCATATCAATTTTTTTGCCACTAATTGTGACGCTTGCATTTGCCTCGTTAGATTTTAGAAGTGTTTCAAGAATAGCTCCGCTTTGTCTGTCGGTCAAGTTTAAGTTGGTAAGACCTACATCATAGGTTGCAGTTTCGCCAATTGTGTACTTATCCGCTTCAGCGTCATAAGATACAAGCCCCGGCAATTTTGCATTAATCATATCTTTCGCACTTGCCATATCCTCATTGTACACAATTCTGTTTGGATACATTGTGCTTTCATCAACGTTTTCGTTTAATATGTTGACTTGTTTGTATAGTGTAATTAAGTTTACATCGTATTTTATTTTCGCGAACAAATACACACCGCCAAACAGTATTGCAACACTTATAACAATACCCAAAAGCCATTTTAATAATCTTTTCATAATTCCCCCTTAATCAATTTTATGATACAATAAAAATATATTTTTGTAAAGACGTAATTTGGCTCTATATACTTTTTTTGTTACCAAAAATCAAGAACAAAAAGCAACAAAAAACCACTTTTGCGTGCTTGGTGCAAAAATGGTGTTTTTTTTAGATAATTACATTCTTTTTCTTGCGCGTTTTCTTGCTGCTTCAGACTTTTCTTTCTTTGCAACAGATGGCTTTTTGTATGCTTCTTTTTTACGGATATCGCCTATTATGCCGTCTTTTTGGCATTTTCTTTTGAAACGTTTGATTGCACTTTCGATGTTTTCGTTTTCGCCAACTTTAACAACTGTCATTTACTTTTCACCCACTTTTATTTTTAACTCTTTGTGATTATACAAAATATTCTATCTTTTGTCAACGGTTTTTATGATAATATCTATCAGTATTGCTCTTTTGTATCCGCGGTTTGCTGTTCAACTTTTTTGGCTTTCAATTTGCTTTCAATAAAGTTATATGCAAAGGTGAATACAAAGATTAGTGCTGTGCCAACGCCAAGGATAAACCAACAATTGATTGGTGTACCACTTAAAATTGGTTTTGTTATACACATAGCAGCATCAACGCCAATTATTTGGATATCAAACAATCCCCAAATCATATATCCACAAAATACGAGTGGGAAATATAGCGTTTTTTTGTAGTCAAACTTGAACCAACCAAACATAAGCATTGCACAACAAATCAGTATGCAAAGTGAGTGGTGCAAAAAGCCAAATATCGTTGCTGGATAAAAAATTGATTGAGCTTGCCCAATAAAATCTGGATAAATAATAGTTGAAATTCCACCAACTATCGCCAAAAACCAAAGTCCGTGATAAATTTTCATATTTGGTTTACCAAAAATAACACAAAGCGATAAAGCAAAACTTGTTGTTCCGCAGATAGTGTTTGGCAAGAAAAACTTCCAACCGCTTTTTGACGCAACTGCGAACCTACAACCAAGCACAGTGGCAAGAATAAGTCCTGCAATAACCTTTATGAATATTGTTTGTTGTTTTTCTGTTTTACAATAAATTTTTCCTAAAACGAGTGTGGCAATTGTGATAACAATGGAAACAACCAAATATGTTATATGTTGCCAACCAAAAACTTCTGGCATAATTTTCTCCTCTAATGCAAAATACTCTCGTATATTAACATAAATCTTTCCAAAAATCTACTAAAAAGACAAGAATAACTTTGAGAAAGTTAGAAATAAATTTTATTTTTTAAGGTGTTTTTTGTTAAATATTTCTTTCTAAGATGATGCTGATAGAGCCTAGAATAAAGATTCACAATGATTACGTGCGAGAGTCTAGCATAAACGTAGAGCTAGAAGGTAGATAAGTAGACTCTCCTCTCCGTCATTCATTCTTCCTCTTCCCCACCGTCCTCATATCCTATCACTCCCCGTCGCTTGTATTACTACTCAACACGAAAGCTGCGCGAACATAATAGTTGCTCGAAAAGCTGGCATTACCATAGCTCCAATTGTAGAGCCTGCCGTCAGAGTCCACACAGTACTCCAAAACATCTGCGCTAGAATGAGGCGTACGGAGCCAAAAACAAACCCCCGACGTCATACCCTCAGGAATCCATTTTCTCTCGGTGTTCGTTGTACCTAGGAATGTGTTAACCTCGTCGTCACTCAAAAGCCAGAAATAGTCATCCGTCGTGCCTGTGTATTCATAGGTCCCATCAACATCATATGCTTCTATTCCTGTTATATTTCTCTTTGAGATTAGTGAGGATACATCTGACTCCGTTAAGTTCCAATTAGACAATGTGTTTATGTTAGTGCGGATGTCGCTATTGTAATAGTTGTTGTTATTAGATGCAGCAAAAGCCACTGTCCCACCACTGACTGATTGTTGCACAAAGATTGCCTTGCCTGCTAAATCGGAATGCGATGGTGTTGTGGACGCATCGTATACATACTTACTCGTTCCATCCGTAGAAACAAGTTTCCATCGTATATCTTCACCACTTGATGTTGTGCCAAGTTTGATATACCAATAATCTATACTTTCATCTGTATATATCTTGGTACTGCCAAATGTGGCTGATGTTTGACTGTATGCTTCCACAGTTAGTGTATATGAAAAACTTTCAGTTGAATTAGCGGTTGTGCTTTTCAGCGAAAACCCTATAACTATGTTTTGAGTATTGCTTTTTTCAATTGCCGATTGGCTCTGATTAGATTTTTTGTAACTTGTTGTGCTACTTGAAATTGTTTCATTTAGCGAAGCGGATAAAAGATAGTTGCCGGTTATCTCTTTAATATTTATTACAACATAAAAAGTATAGTACTCAACACTGCTATCCACCGCCCCGTACTCAATGTTTACGTTTCCAGTTATGTTGGTGGTTGTATCCGATGTGCGTGTTATTGCTCCAGTGTCGA
>CAYQLL010000055.1:0-4850 GCA_964418405.1 uncultured Christensenella sp.
TTGGCAATTTTTGCAACTTTTGCTGCAATTTTCATCATTATTCTACGCATTACTGTTATCATAAATTCTGGTGCGCAATGCTTGTGTATTTCCTCTTGAATTTGAGTGAATGGACACATATACAGCCTTATACTATTTGTGTATTGCGTAAGTAATTTTGCGAGTTTAATAACTTTTTGCTTTGCCATTTCACTTGTGTATGGAAAACTATGAAAATGAATTGCACTGAGTTTCATTCCGCGTTTTGCAATCATATATCCAGCGACAGGACTATCTATCCCACCAGAAAGTAATAGTAAACTTTTGCCCGCTGTTGAAAGTGGCATACCACCCTCGCAATCTATTTTACTCGTTAGAATATATGTCTTTCCACTTTCGCGAATATCCACAACAACTTCCAAATCAAAATCTTTTAGTTTAACTTTCAAGTTTGGATTATTCTTCAAGATAAGTCCTCCAAGTTCTCTTTCATAAATATTGGACGAAATTGGAAAAGTTTTGTCAGCCCTATTCACTGAAACACGAAAAGTGTTGCAATCAAGTTTAATATTTGCAACAAATTCATCTATTCTATCTTTTGACGTGTCAATTTCAATTGCTTTGGAAAGTGAAACAAGTCCAAAAACCTTCTTTAGGTGTTCAACAATAGATATTTCATCCATTTCGTCATAATCTGTTACAAGATACCTTCCAGTTGATTTAACAACCTTGCAAGAAAAATCTTTTAGTGAATATTTGATGTTTGAAATTAAGGTTTTTTCAAAATAACCCCTGTTTTTCCCTTTCAAATACAATTCTCCAAATCTTAATAAAATTACTTTTTTCACAATTTACCTCAATTTTTCTATTAGTTCAAGATAGCACTCTCTTAATTTTTTTGATGCAAAATCTACTTCACTTATTGTGTTGAATCTTGAAAAACTAATTCTAACACTTCCCAAAATATCATTCGCTGGGATATTCATAGCAGCAAGAACTTTATTCCCCGCTTTTTTACTTGAACACGCACTCCCTGTGCTTATAAGTATTCCTTCTTTTTCCATCATATGCACAAGCGTTTCGCCTTTAACTCCCCTAAAGCTTATGCTCAAAATATATGGCGAATTTTGCTTAGTTGTATTAAAAGTGCAACAAACATCTTTCAAGTTGTCCATAAAACACTGTTTCAAAGATTTAACATACTCAAAATTTTTGGATATATCCCCAATCTCGACTATTGCTTGATTTAGACCCATAATTGCTGGAACATTTTCCGTTCCTGACCTAATGTTATTTTCTTGTCCACCACCAAACATAATTGGTTTTACAACAATTCCGTTTCTTACATACAACGCGGAAATTCCCTTTGGTGCATTTATCTTATGCCCGCTTATTGTGTACATATCAACACCAAAATAATCAACATTGATTTTTACTTTTGAAAATGCTTGAACACCGTCAACATGAAAAATTGCTTTAGGACATTTCTTTTGTCTAATTTCATTTATTCTTTTAAGATCATTTATTGCACCAGTTTCATTACTTATATGGATTACTGACAAAAGACTAACATTATCGTCAAGCATTTGCTCTAGTTTTTCATAATCAATTTGACCGTTTTTGGACAGTGGGCAAAAATCAACTTCGATTCCCCTATCCTTTAATTGCATAGCGACATTGTACACAGATGGATGCTCAGCGGATGAAAATATAACTTTTTTGAAATTACTTCGCATTGTGCCAAATATTGCCAAATTATTTGACTCAGTTGCTGATGATGTAAAAATTATATTACCATTGGTTGTGCCTAACATCTTTAGAATGTTTGATTTTACATCGTCAATTTTTTCTTTTATTAAAACGCCTTCACGATAAATTGCAGAAGGATTAAAATACAATTCTTCTGCATATTTGCAATATTCTTTTGAAACACTAGGCAGTATCTTTGTTGTTGCCGAATTATCTAGATATATCATCTAAGCACTGCTCCTAACTTATATTGTAAGTCTTTTAAAATTTTGTTGACAGTTTGATTTATTTCTTCGTCGGTCAGTGTTTTTTCATAACTAATAAGCTTAAACGAGAATGCCACACTCTTTTTCTTCTCGCCGAGTTGACTATTCCTATATATATCAAACACTTTGCTTGAATGATATAATTTCCCGCAAGATTTTTTAACACATTCCATAATTTGTTTTATGGTAATATTCTCATCACAAATTATTGCCAAATCTCTGTCAACTGCTGGGTATTTTGATAAAGATTTTACTGAGTGTTTTTTCTCGTGTTTTTGAGTTAAAATGTCAAGATTAATTTCAGCATAGAAAGTATGCTCTAAAATATCAAAATTTTTGCAAACTTTTGGATGCACTTTCCCAAAACTCGCAATAACATCGCAATTTGTCTTGTCCACGATATCACAGCTTATTCCCGGATGAAGATAAGGCAACTTTGAATATTCGAGATTACAGTCTATATCATAATCTGCGAGCAAATTTTCAATAATTCCTTTGAATGTAAAGAAATCGTCACTGCTGTTTACACTTGCAAAAGAAAGCATATTCACTTCAAGTGGAAGCTCGTTTAGTGGTAATTCTTTTGGATAATATACTCTGCCAACTTCACTAAATCTAAAATCTTGATTTTTTCTTGCCAAATTTCTTGCTATTGTAGTTAGCATTGAGTTTGCCATTGATGTTCTAAGATAAGCCAAGTCTTCGCTTATTGGGTTTGCAATTTTTATCATATTGTACATTTTGTTATCACTGCCAATAAGTAATTTTTGAATAACATCATCACTACAAATTGAATAATTTACTGTTTCATAGTAGCCATAATCGCAAAGTTGCAATTTAAGTTTTCTTGCAAGCGAAAGCAGTGGGTCGTATTTCCCAACCGTTACTTTTGCATTTTCAAGTGGCTCTTGTTCTATGTCGTTGTACACATCATAACCAAACATTCGAATAATCTCTTCGGCTATGTCCGCATCGTTTTCAATGTCTCCACGAAAAACTGGAACACTTGAATAAATTATGTCGCCATCAATTGTTGATTTTATTCCAAGATTGTTCAGTATTGACAAAATTTTGTCATTTGGAATTTTGATTCCAAGCAACTTTTCTATTCTTTTTATAGAAAATGTCAAATTGCTATTTTCAGGTTTCTTTTTAATACTATCAAGTACTCCACCAACAATCTCGCCAGCATTTAACATAGAAACAAGATTTAATGCTCTTTGCATACCTATTTCAGGACATTGAATATCAACACCCTTTTCAAAGCGGGCGGTTGAATCAGTCCTAACGCCAATTCTTCTTGATGTTCGTCTAATCGATGCTCTGTTAAAACTTGCTGTTTCAAAAGCGATTGTTTTTGAATCGTTTGTTACGCAACTGTTAAGTCCGCCAATAATTCCGGCAATAACAACAGGTTTTTCATTATCGCAAACACAAAGCATTTTTTCGTCAACATCGTAACTATTGTGATTTAGAACGGATATATTTTCGCCAGTTTTCCCTTCTCTTACAACAATTTTGTGCCCGGAAAGATAATCATAATCAAAAGCGTGCATTGGTTGACCATATTCAATTAAGACATAGTTTGTTATGTCAACGAAATTGCATATAGGTTTAATCCCAACGCTAACCAATCTTGCTCTTAGCCATTTTGGAGATTTTTCTATTTTAATATTTTTTACAACTGTTGCCATATATCTTGGGCATAACTCTTGATTTTGAATATCTATTGACAAATAATCTTCAACTTTCTCATTATTTGTCTTGTATGTTAGATTTTGCTCTTTTATTGGTCTACCAGTAAGTGCAGATAATTCGCGAGCAATACCAATTACACTCATACAGTCTGGGCGATTTGCTGTGACATTTATATCAAAAATAACATCGTCCATCATAAGTGCTTTCGCAATTGGTGTTCCCGCCTTTAGGTTATCATCTAATATCATAATTCCATTTGCTTCGCCATCATAGTCTGTTACTCCCAATTCCTCAATTGAACAAAACATACCAAACGAATCAACTCCTCTTAGTTTTCCGTTTTCGATATGAATTCCGTTTGCAAGATTTGCCCCAGGAAGCGAAACTGGAACAGTGTGACCTTCTTTGACATTTGTTGCAGCTGTTACAATTTGAGTTACTTTGTCACCAATATCAACTTGACAAACAACGAGTTTGTCGGCGTTTGGGTGTTTTTCAATTTTAAGAATTTTCCCTACAACAACATTTTTTAGGTACTTGTCTTGATAAGTTATTTCTTCAACTTCGTTCCCAGAATTTGTCAAAAGTTTGGCAATTTCTTCTGGTGTTTCATTTAGGTCTATAAAATCTTTTAACCAATTTAGTGTTACTATCATTTCTTTTTTTCTCCTACTTATTACTTTAATTGTTCCAAAAATTTTGCATCATTTTCAAACATCATTCTAAGGTCTGGAATTTTGTTGACAACCATTGCAAGTCTATCAACTCCGGGACCAAAAGCAAAACCAGTGTATTTTTTACTGTCAATCCCGTTTATTTCAAGCACTTTTGGATTAACCATACCTGCTCCAAGTAGTTCCATAAAACCAGTTCCTTTGCAAAGATTGCAACCTTTTCCGCCACAGTTTGGACAAGTTGCATCAACTTCAACACTTGGCTCAGTGAATGGAAAATACGATGGACGAAATCTTATTTTTGTGTCATTTCCAAATAACATTGAAAGCATTTTCGTAAGCATACTTTTAAGGTCAATCATAGAGATATTTTCGTCAATAACGAGTCCTTCAAATTGGTGGAACACAGGGCTGTGTGTTGCATCACTGTCCGCTCTATATGTTCTTCCGGGACTTACAATTTTGAATGGTGGTTTTTTTGTTT
>CAYQLL010000055.1:4860-6526 GCA_964418405.1 uncultured Christensenella sp.
ACGATGTTTGAGAACGCATCAAAATATTGTCACTGATAAAGAATGTGTCCTGCATATCTCTTGCTGGGTGGTCTTTGGGCACGTTTAACGCTTCGAAATTAAAGTAATCGTACTCAATTTCAGGACCTTGTACAACCTCAAACCCCATTTGCACACAACATTCAATAAGTTTGTCAAATACTTTGTTTAGTGGATGAATTTCGCCCTTTTGAATAACTTTTGAAGGTTCTGTTATGTCAATTTTTTCATTTGCGAGTTTGTTATCTAATTCTTCCTTTTCAAACTTTTCTTGAAGAGAGTTTATTTCATTTTCAACTTCTGTTCTTGCTTTGTTGATAAGTTGCCCAACTTCCGGTTTTTGCTCGTTTGGAACATCTTTCATACCACGCAAAAATGCGGTAAGTTCTCCTTGTTTGCCCAAAAATTTTACTTTTAATTCATTTAACGATTTGATGGCATTGCAATTTTTGAGTTCTTCTTTCGCTCTTAATAAAAACTCATTGATTTTTTCTTTCATTTTGTCTCCTTAATAAAAAAATGCTTGCAATCTTAGGGTGACAATTTGCCACGGTACCACCTAAGTTATGCATAGCACACTCAATTAATCTGTAACGGGATTTCCCGACCAATCTTACTCTTTTCATTTCAGCTGGCAACTAGAAAGTGAATTCACTAACCTACTTCAAAGAAAACCTTTCAGCCACGAGTTTTCATCTCTGTTTGAAAAAATTGCTAGCTACTTGTCTTTCATTATCGTTTTTTAACAAAACAAAGATAACACATAAAAAAAATATTGTCAAATAGTTTTACAAATTAAGTTTGAAAAGTTATTATGTATATATGGAATATAAAGAAATTGTTGTGAAAAAAGCACAATCAAAACAAACGATATACCTGTATCTAAAACAAAATGGATACAGTGAAAATTACCTTAAAAACCTTAGAAAAGTTTTTGGCTATATAAAGTTGAATGACAAAGATTGTTTCATAAACACAACTACACATAATGGTGATATTATCAAAATAAATACAAGTCCAAACACTAAAACTTGTATTTGTTCTTGCATAATACCACTAGATATTGTGTATGAAGATGATTATATTTTGATTGTAAACAAGCCAAGCGGTTTATCAACTATGCCAAATAAGTCGCATTTTTTATACAACTTGTCTGGTGGCATACTTGCATATATGCAAGCAAAAGATCCTAATTTTGTTGTTAGAATTGTAAATAGACTTGATAAAGATACCGCAGGACTTGTGGTTGTGGCAAAGAATTCACTTGTTGCAAACTATTTTAATGAAAATAATGATATTATCCAAAAAACTTATTATGCTGTTTGTGAAGGTGTTATTCAAGATGAACTTGTTATAAACAAAAATATTGATACGATTAAAAATGAATATGGCTACAACTGCCAAAAAAGAGTTATATGTAAATCTGGTGGCAAAAAAGCAACTACTTTTACAAAGGCAATCAAAAGTTTTGATAATATGACTCTTCTTGAGATAACACTAAAACATGGTCGAACGCATCAAATTAGAGTGCATTTGGCAAGCGAAAACCATCCACTTGTTGGCGATGAACTTTATGGAAATAAAAGCAATAAAATATCTCACACTGCCCTATGCTGCACAAAAATTACATTTATTCACCCAATAATAA
>CAYQLL010000056.1:0-6390 GCA_964418405.1 uncultured Christensenella sp.
TTAAAGTACGACTCTATGAACGCAGTGTAGAGATTGATGTTATTGATGATGGTATAGGAATAGAAAACTTTGAAAAGGCACGAGAGCCGTTTTACACAACAAAACCAGACGAAGAACGCAGTGGAATGGGCTTTGCTGTTATGGAAAGCTTTATGGATAATTTGGAACTTAAATCTAACAAAAATCAAGGGCTTATTGTTAAAATGCAAAAATATTTCAGACAAAATAGCCAAATGGTAGTAGGTGAATAGTGTGCTTGATCAACAAACATTAAAGCTCATTACAAAGGCAAAAGCAGGTGACGAGAATGCAAAAACAACTTTGTTTGAACAAAACTCACCACTAATTAAAAGTGTGATAAAAAGGTTTATTGGCAAAGGCATCGAATATGATGACTTGTATCAAATTGGAACGATTGGATTACTTAAAGCGATAAAAAATTTTGATGTTAGTTTTAATGTAAAATTTTCAACCTATGTCGTTCCGATGGTGATTGGCGAAGTTAAAAGATTTATGCGGGATGATGGGGCAATCAAAGTGTCAAGAACAATAAAAACACTTAATTTAAAAATAAAAAAATATGTCGACGAATACACAAAAATTAATTTTTGCAAACCGACACTACAAGAAATTGCCCAAAAGTTTGAAATTGACGAAGAAGAAGTTATATTCGCAATGGATTCAGCTAGTATGCCAATATCCATATACACACCACTTGAAGGCGATTCAAATGGGTTATTACTAATCGACAGACTTAATCAAGATAATTCACATGAAAAAATGATAGATAATATACTATTAAAAGAAACATTAAAATCACTTGATAATCGTGATAAAAAGATTATACTTTTAAGATTTTTTAGAGATAAAACACAAAGCGAGATTGCAAAAGTTTTGGGTGTTTCTCAAGTTCAAGTTTCACGTTTAGAAAATAAAGTTCTTGAAAAACTAAAAGAAAAACTTTCAGGATAAAAATTGAAAATTATTGCAAATTTAAGTAATTCTCCCAAGCACTAAACATATTTTCTACTCTATTTTTATCAGTTGATTCAATAAAAATTCTTAGTACAGGTTCTGTTCCAGAGAACCTAATATTCACCCAATCATTGTTTTTATATGTAATTTTTAGATAGTTAGTATTAACTACATCCTTAACATCTAAATCGTTAATAAATGGATTGTTTTTATCGAATATTTTAGTTTTAATTAATTGCTCTTGATTTTTGCTATATGTGTATGCTTTATCATATATTTGGGCAGAGTAATTATTTGCAAAATGCAGAACTTCAGATAGTATTTGACTGAAAGGTTTTTTTAGTTTTGACAATATTTTTAAGCATAACCCAATTGTTAGCATACTATCTTTCCCAAAAATATGATTACCAACAGCCAAACCTCCACTACTTTCACCACCAATTATAGAATTTGTTTCAGTTAATTTACTCGATATAAACTTAAACCCCACAGGAACTTCATGACAATTGTAGCCTAGTTTTTCTGCAACAACACTTAAAAGATTTGATGTACAACAATTTTTAACGCAATCACCAATTTTATGTTCATACTTTATGTAGTAATAATAAATGATAGCAAGTATATAGTTGTTATCTATATAGTTACCTTGTTCATCAACAATAGCAATACGATCACCATCGGCATCAAGTGCAAATCCAATGTCTGCTTTACTATTCTTGACATTTAGAATTAGTTTTTCAATGTTGTTCTTATTTGGTGCAGGTGGAACAAAATCAAAAAAAGCATCTCTTTGTGAATTAATAATTAAGTAATTTTTAATGCCAATAGCATCACTTAATTTTTGTAATTCCTCAACAGATGAGCCAAATTTTGCATCATAAACAACTTTCAAATCACCATTCAAAGCAGCTAACTCTTGATTGGTAACTATATAATTAATAAAACTATCTATATAATTTGCATGCTTTATGCGAGTACTATTTTCGTCAGTATAAATTTTTTTAAGATTTTTGTATTCTTCTTCTATTTCATCAGTTTCTTCTTTTGATGCATCTCTACCCTCATTAACAAACACTTTGACACCATTATACATATATGGATTATGGCTTGCTGTTATCATGATTCCATAGGGATTTTTATTGATTAAACTTGCATACATAACAACAGGTGTTGTGGTTGCATTCTCAAAAAGTTCCACATTGAATCCATTACCTGCGAATACATGTGCACACCATAACGCGAAATATTCAGATTCGAATCTATTGTCATAACCGATACAAATTTGTTTTTTTAATTTTTTTTTATCTACTATATTGCAAATCGCTTGACAAATTCCCTGTACGTTTATTTTATTAAAATCTTCACCAATTATTGCTCTAAAACCGCCTGTGCCAAATTTTATCCTATTCATCAAAACCCCCTAAATATTAATCTATATTAAGTCTACACGTTTTGGGAAGAATAGTCAAATTATTTATTATGAGTGAGAATAATATATTTTTTCAAGTTTTTTAATTTTAGGCTTGTCATCAATTTTCTTTATATGAATTTTCTCTGTGTTCATTTTAGGTTCGTTGAAATTTTTTGAAAATCTATAATTTTCGTAGGTTTCATAAGGATAATAAGGTTTTTCTTGTTGTTCTTCATCACTTTTGTTGGTATTATCGTTTTGATTTTGAGTGATTGGTTTGTAGGTATCGATGTTTTTATATGTTCCAAAAGTATCAATATTTGGAATATATGGATTATAATTAGTGTATGGCGAATAGGGATATCTGCCCATACCACCAAATCCACCAAACATTCCATAACCATAATATGGATTTGTTCCACCGTAGCCGAAGCCATATTGATTGTTTGCATTGTTATATTCATTTACAACTTGTCTATTTACTTGTCTTTTTGTTTTTGTATTTGAGCTGTTATAGGTGTCAACATTCGACCAAGCACTTTGAGTTTTTTCTTGTGCGTTTGGATAGTAAATTGATATCACAATATCATGAATTTTGTCAAAACTATAACAAATATTGTCAAGGTAATTATTCCTAGTTTCAATGGATGACACAAGTTTTGAGTATTTTCCGCTTAATTTTTCAATATTGGATGTATAGTTATTTTTTAATGCAACAATCTGACTTGTTTCATTTCTTACATCATCTTTTGCTAAATTTAATCTATTTATATTTGTTAAAATGGACTCGCAAAGATCATAAAGTGCTGAAGAATTGCTTTTTGATATTTCGCAGTCTTTTTTTGATGCAGCGTTACAAATATCTTTCAGTGAATTAGACTTACTGTTGACACAACTTATTAAATATTCTGTATTTTGGTTAAGGTTTATAGATTTTTGTGCAATACTTGTGAGTGAATAGAGTTTTGCAACATATTTTGAGATATTTGTACCATTTGAAAAGTTATATTCGTCATAGTTTTCGCTTGTTTGTTCGCTTGATGTTGTAACAATTTCGTTTTCGTCCATAAGATCATCAATTAAAAGCGATTTAGTTGGAACAACAGTAACTTGCGAAACTATTGTTTGGACTTTACTTATCGTTTCTTTTACATTTGTTATTTGATTATGGCTAGATAAGTTTGAACATCCGCAAAGCGAAAGTGAAATAATAAACAAAAATACAAAAAACACTGTCTTTTTCATAAATTTTCTCCCAATATATTGTTTGTAAAATTGTGTTTTTTATGTAAATGTTTAACAATATTTTTTTTGTCAATAATTTTGTGAGGTTAGTATGGACGAAAAAGAGAGAAATAAAAGATTTAACGCATACGTAGAAGCAAAAATAGCAAAAACACACGCTTGGCCAAGCCTTTTCAACTCGTTTTGGGTGGGTGGGATTATATGTACACTTGGGCAAGTTTGCAACGACTTGATTTTGTATATTTTTCCAAATGTATCCACGCAAAGTGCTTGGGCATACACGCTTATCATCCTTATATTTTTAGCGTCGTTTTTGACTGGAATAGGTGTGTTTGACAAAATAGGTGCATTTGCTGGTGCTGGAACAATTGTGCCAATCACTGGGTTTTCAAACTCCATAACAAGTCCTGCCATTGAATTCAAAAATGAAGGTATAATTTTTGGAATGTGCGCAAAAATGTTCATTATTGCTGGCCCAGTTATTGTTTCTGGAACAGTCGCAAGCATGATAGTTGGACTTATTTATTTAATTTTTTAGGTGAGATATGAAAAAAGAAGAAAAACAAACAATATTTTTTGACACAAAACCATATATTATTGGGCATTACTCAATTGTTGGACCAAAAGAAGGCAAAGGAAATTTGGGCGAGTATTTTGACGAAGTAAGCGATGACGACTTATTTGGTCAAAAAACATATGAAAAAGCAGAACGTGTAATGATTGAACGGGCACTTAAAGGAGCCGTTGATAGTGCTGGACTAAAATATGACGATATTAAACTATTTTTGGCAGGAGATTTACTTAACCAAATAATTAGTTCGAGTTATGCAGCAAGAGCAATTGGAATTCCATATGTCGGTGTTTTTGGAGCTTGTTCAACAATGGCAGAAAGTTTGGCACTTGGTGCGTGTTTGGTTGATGGCGGACATTTTGAAACTGTCGCTTGTGCAACATCAAGTCATTTTTCAAGTGCTGAAAGACAATTTAGATATCCCCTAGAACTTGGCAACCAACGACCACCAACATCGCAGTGGACAGTAACTGGCTCGGGCGCGGATATTATATCGTCCAAAGGCAAAGGCCCAAGAATTGTTAGTGCAACTTTTGGAAAGGTTGTTGACTATGGAATAAGTGATGTAAATAACATGGGCGCAGCAATGAGCGGTGCGGCTTGTGAAACTCTATTGACACTTTTTAGGGACACAAACACAAAACCTGAAGATTATGACCTAATTTTATCTGGTGACCTTGGAAAGCTTGGTAGTGAAATTTTAATCGACCTTATGGAATACAACAATGTAAAACTTGGACTAAACTACAAAGATTGCGGGCAAATAATTTTCAAACGTAATCAAAATGTTCTTATGGGCGGAAGTGGATGCGGTTGTAGTGCAACAGTCCTTAATTCAATTATTATGCAAAAATTAATCAAAGGTGAATACAAAAAAATTATATTTATGGCAACAGGTGCTTTGCTTAGCACACTTAGTTGTCAACAAGGGGATACGGTGCCGGGGATAGCACACGCAATTGTGATTGAAGGAGAGAAAAATGAGTGAATGGTATGAATATTTGATTGTGTTTGCGGTTGGCGGGTTTGTGTGTTTGCTTGGGCAAATACTTGTGATTAAAACAAAAATGACAACAGCGAGAATTCTTGTAACATTTGTTATCTTGGGAGTGTTTTTGCAAGCAATAGGAGTTTTTGAGCCTATTTCTGAGTTTTGTAAGGCGGGAATAAATGTTCCAATTATTGGCTTTGGTGCTTCACTTGCAAAAGGTGCAATAAACGCCGTAAAGTCTACTGGAATTTTGGGGATATTTACTGGCGGACTATCTGCAACCGCAGGTGGCATTGCAGCGTCCATATTCTTTGCATTCGTCTTTGGAATTATATTTAGAGCAAAAACCAAAAAACTATAGTTAGTAGTAAAAAGTTTCACACATTTTGCATATATATTAGTATGGCAAATGGTAATGCAAAAAACAAATTATATATGCCACTTAAATTCAAAATTGGCATATTTTTTTGCTTTGTTTTGTTAATTGTTGTGTGCATTTTTGCCTACTTAAATAAAATAGTAAACCCAGTTATCATTGAGTCAAGTTCGGCAAAAACAAGGTCGCTGTCACAAAAGGCTGTGGAAGAAGCAATATATGAAACCTTGCAAGACTCGCAAGTTGCAATCTATGATTCGCTTATTATGATAAATCGTGATGAAAACGGGGATGTAACATATATATCAACTAATTCACTGCAAATAAATATGCTTGCAAGGGAACTTGCCAAGTCAGCACAACAAAAGTTGGAAGAGATGGGTGCAAAGGGCATCAACATCCCACTTGGAACATTCACAGGTATGCCAATTTTTGTTGGGCGAGGACCAAATATAAATATAAAAATGCTCCCAATTGGAAGCATAAACTGTAAATTTAAGTCGGAATTTATAAATGCTGGCATAAACCAAACTAATCATAAAATTTATCTTACAGTAACATCAAAAGTGTCTGTAATTTTACCAACAGCAAATCAAAATGTTGAAACAACAACTCAAATTATGATAGCGGAGAGTATTATTGTTGGGAAAATTCCTCAAACTTATCTTCAATCATCAAGTATTGACGATATGTTAAACCTTATCCCCGGTTAATTTCAAAATATCACTCGGAATTTTGACATTAAATTTCATTTGTTTGTTTTTTACGGGGTGAACAAAAGTAATACTAGTGCAACAAAGGGCAGTGTGCGATATTTTTTG
>CAYQLL010000057.1:0-6344 GCA_964418405.1 uncultured Christensenella sp.
CGTGGCACTTAAACAAGTTTATTGATCCCGCGCGCGATGGAATTGTGTTGCCTGTGTTACATCTTAACGGCTATAAAATTAGCAACCCTACTCTGCTTTCTCGTATGCCCCGCCCTACCTTACAAAAACTTTTTGAAGGATATGGATACAAACCATATTTTGTTGAAGGTTCTGACCCACAAAAAATGCATAAATTGATGGCAAAAGCAATGGATAGTGCAATTGCTGACATTATGTCAATTAAAAACAAAGCAAAAGAAAGTAAGAACTACTCATTCACGCCTTTCCCTATGATAATTCTTAGGACGCCAAAAGGTTGGACTGGTCCAAAAGTTGTTGATGGAAAGCAAATAGAAAACAGTTTTAGAGCGCATCAAATTCCGCTTACTATGGAAAGCGAAAGTCATTTGAAATTGCTTGAAAAATGGCTACTTGGCTACAAACCTGACGAATTATTTGATAAAAACTACAAACTTAAAAAAGAAATTACGGAAATTTTGCCAAAGGGCAATAAACGAATGACTGCAAGTAAATATGCCAATGGTGGACTGCTTCTAAAAGAGTTAAAAACACCTAATATTGACGATTTCGCAGTGAAATTTTCGGGTCACGGGACAGTTAGAACACAGGATATGTTTGAACTTGGCGGATATATTCAGGAATTATACAAATTGAATAAAAACAACTACAGAATTTTTAGTCCTGACGAAGCTATGAGCAACAGATTATACAAAGTTTTTGACACTGAAAATAGGGCTTTTGGGAGCAAAATTTTGCCTAGTGATGAAAAACTTGCACCTGATGGCAAAATTATGGATAGTATGTTATCTGAACATGTGTGTGAAGGAATGCTGGAAGGATATCTTTTGACAGGTAGGCACGGAATGTTTGATAGTTACGAAGCTTTTGCAACTATTGTGGATAGTATGGTTGCTCAACACGCAAAATGGCTGAAAGTGTGCAATGAAATTTCTTGGCGTGCACCAATTTCGTCGCTAAACTTGATTTTAACGTCGAACATTTGGCAACAAGACCACAATGGTTTTACGCACCAAGATCCCGGCTTTTTGGACCATATTGCAAACAAAAAGGCGGACGTTGTGAGAATATACTTGCCTTGTGATGCAAACTGTCTACTCGCGTGCTATGACCACTGTGCAAAGAGTAAAAATTATGTGAACGTCATTGTGGCATCAAAGCGAGATTCTTTCCAATGGCTTAATATTGATGAAGCGAAAGAACATTGCAAAAATGGCGCAAGCGAATGGGAATGGGCTGGACTTGGGAATACAAAAAAACCAGATTTGGTTATGGCTTGCTGTGGTGACACGCCAACGCTTGAAACTTTGGCTGCTGTGAAACTAATCAGTGAATATTTACCAAAACTTAATGTAAAATTTGTCAATGTCGTTGACCTTATGAAATTAATTTCTCACGAATCGCATCCACATGGACTAACTGACGAAGAATATGACAAACTATTTACAAAAGACAAGCCAATTGTGTTTGCTTTCCACGGCTATCCACAACTTATTCACCAATTGACATACAATAGGCACAACACCAATATTCACGTGGCAGGATACAGAGAGGAAGGAACAATTACAACGCCATTTGATATGCGTGTTAGAAATCACTTGGACAGATATCACCTTGTTTTGAAAGCACTTAGATATCTTGATATTGATAAAAATGTTAAGGCAAATATCGAAAACAAACTCAATGAAAAACTTGCAAAACATTACAATTATATACGAGAGTATGGCGTGGATATGCCTGAAATTGAAAATTGGAAGTGGGGTAAATAAATCACAAAAAAACTCAAAATTGGAAAAACAACCACAAATTTTGAGTTTTTTTATAATAATTTACTAATTTTTCAATTAAAAGGTATATTTTCTTAGTTCGGCGTTTGAAAATGGAATAAATTTAGCATAATCGTAAGCTGGTGGAAAGTTGTATCTTAGCATAAAATCTATGTCGGAGGCACTGCAATTATGAGTGACAACTAAGATGTTTTTATATGGATATTTTTGTTTTAATGTTTGTAAGAAAATTTTAACTCTATTATATACTTCAGTGTAACTTTCCATATGATAATCCTTTGACCTTAACAATTTTTGTTCGCGCTCATACTCAGTTAGAGAACTATTTTTTCTTTTGGTGAAATCACCTTGATCAACTTCGGTTATGCTTTCATCTTTGATTATTTTTACATTATGATACTTGTTCATTATGTTTGCAGTTTGCATTGTGCGTTTTAGTGGGGAGCAAATTATGATATCAAACTTGGTGTTTTTGTGCTTTTGGGCGGTTTTTTCAACTCCGCACCTACCCGCTTTGCTTAGCATATTACTACTTCTGCCTTGAATTATCTTTTTTTCGTTCCAAACTGTTGTGCCGTGACGCATTACATACAAATTCATAACTTTCTCCTAAGATTATATTTTTATGAAGATATTATAACAAAATTAATTGTTTTTCACAAGAAATATATAAAAATTGTAAAAAAGTAAGTTGCTTTTACATAAGTGGGGAGAAAAGACGGCAAATTGCTTGCATTAGTTTGCTGGAAAGAAAGCGACGTTTGAATGTTTGTTTGGATAAAAGTTCGCAATTTTTGATGTCACTTTGGAATATCTTTTTGTTTTTTTGAGCGAATGACTTACTGTACATTATGGCGGTTATTTCAAAATTTAGAGCAAAAGAGCGATTATCTATGTTGCAAGTGCCTATGCTTGTTGCTAGGTCATCAACTACTAGCGTTTTGGAGTGAATAAAGCCGTTATATAGATAGACATTTACGCCCATATCAAGTAGACGTTTAACATAGGACAATGTTACATAGTACACCATTTTTTTGTCGGGCTTTTTGGGGAGCATTATGTGAATATCAACTCCGCTTTTTTGGGCAAGTTCAAGTGCTTTCATAAAAGTTTCGTCTGGAATAAAATATGGTGTTTGGATGTAAATTGTTTTTTTTGCAAGATTTATCATTTTGATATAGGCATCTTCTATGTTTTTGTCATCGTTTTCGGGACCTGATGTTATTATTTGAACACCAATGTCCCCCACATCTGTAAGTGTTTCTTGTGGAAAATATCCTTCCTTTACCAATTTTTTAGCGTCTAGTTTGCTTAGTTTAGCACACCTAAAATCATTAAAAAACGCGTTTTGAAGGTCGAATACTGCCCTACCTTCAATCTTTATGTGAGTGTCACGCCAAGGCGAGAGTTTTTTCTTTCTACCCATATGATCGTCACGAAGATTTATACCGCCAACGTAGGCAATTTTGCCGTCTATTATAACAAGTTTTCTATGATTTCGATAATTTACTTTGAAGTTTAAAAGTTTTATGCCTAAAAATGGCGGGAAAAATTCGGCAACCTCTCCACCTGCAAGTTTGAGTTTTAAGAAAAATCTGCGTGGAGTTTTTATTGAACCTACTGAGTCGTAAATTAGTTTCACCTTTACTCCGCTTTTTGCTTTGTCTATGAGTATTTGCATAATTTCTTTGCCGACTTTATCGTTTGCAAAAATGTAATATTGAATGTTTATTGAGTGATTGGCGTTTTGTAGATCACGTTTTAGGTTTTCTATCTTTTGTTCGCCACTTGTAAAAATGTCAACACTGTTGCACGTTGAAAAATTGCTTTCATCTTTTGTTTTTATAAAATTTATTAGTTCGTATGCATAGTCATATTGCTCGTTTTGTTGCCTTAGTGCCTTAAAATTTACTCTTTGCCAAGAAATGAATTTATAGTAGTCACTCGTGTATCTTTTTTTGCGTTTAATTAGCGACTTGGTTGTAAAACTTAGTCCACCACCAAAGAGAATATATAGCACAAAGCCAATAATTGGCAAAAATGTGAAAACAACGAACCAACTTAAAATTGTGTTAGTTTGTTTGCGTTCAGCAAGTATCATTGTAATTAGGAAAATTAGGTTTAGTGCCAAAATTGATATTGCAATTATTGAATTTATGTGCATTTTTTCTCCTTTTGGACTAAAAAACGGAAAATTTTGTTTTCCCGTTTTTTAGTTTGTGTGATTAAAGTTTTTTTGATACAAATTTAACTTTTGCTTATGTTGTAGACGTAGACCTTTGATACATTATAGTTATAACAATTTTTTTGTCTATCATAATTGTTTTAAATTCCGATGATAGTGCAAGAATGTTATAAGTTAATGTGAATGTAGCCGAAACACTCGTTTCTTCCGTTTTGTTAAATGTTACAGTCAGTTTGCCATTTTCATATGTAAAAGTACAATTTTCGCTCGCTGTTGTCACACTTGAAATAGCATTAGTCGATGATGGCAAAAGCATCAAAGTCTCATCTCCACTTTCGCTACTTTCAGTGATAGTTGAAATCTCGGTTCCCCAAACTGTGAGAGAAATTGTGCCAAGAGTTGTTTCTTTATACTTAAAAGTTAAAGTGTACAATGTGCTCGTCTTTGTTGATTCCGCCTTCGTAACTTCGCAAGTGTAATCACCGCTTTTATAAGTGTCTTCGCTTTTCGAAAATTCGTCACTTATCTGATATACTTTACCTGCTCTATTTGTAAAGCCAATATAGTTTTGGGCGATGTGTGTTATAATACTTGATAAGTCATTGGTGCTATCACTTTGATAATTAAATGTTTGGACATCGGTTGTGTATTTTAAGCAATTTCCGTCATATCTTGATGTAACGATTGTATAGTTTGAAAGTTCTGTCGTACCATCGGTTATTGTTACTGAATCTCCTATGTTAAATCTGTCCAATTTTACACTTAAATCGTTTATTGTGATATTTGCGTCATCAAAGTTTAAAATATCTTTACCATACCAATAATTGCCATTTTTATCTTTAACTTTAAACAAATCCAAAACATCTGCTTGTGTTGCATTTTCATTCTCGACAATCAAAATATCGCTATTTTTCTCTATGGCGGCAAACTCTGCTGCACGGAATGCAAGTTGAACGGTCGAAATCTTTGTTTCTCCGTCAACATTATTTGTAACATAGACATCAATTGGAATATAATATTGAGAAATATCCAAATCATCCGCTAGTTTTATTTCACCGCTATTTGCATCTATGCTCACATATTTGTTAATGTCTGTACTTTCGCCCAACTTAAATTTTAGTTTTCCCCCATCGGTAGATGAACCATTTACATTTTTTTCCATGTATAGATCATCTTCTTCATAGGTCACTGCATTGCTATAGCCTTTGTTTAATGTGAAAGCATTGTCAGATGATGATGTCCCAGCCCAGACTGACAAAGAATAGGTTTTGTCGGATTTTGCCGTTACGAACTTAACTGCATTGGTTCCATAAGCTTGACGTTTATCAACAGCGATGTATTTTAGAGTGACTTTTATTGGAACATCGAAATTTACTCCGGTTTTGCTGTAATTTAGTTTCCCATCGTTATCATATGTCCCATTGTTGCAATATTCTAATTCAAGATTCAAGGTTTGTTGTTGATATACAAATGTTGTGCCATCGATGGTCGCTGATTTCCACTGTAGGTCATTCTCATCATTTCCAGTTAGCTCCTTTAGAGATAACTGGAATCCGCCATTCTTCAGTGTACCTTCTTTTGTGGTCAATTGACCATTAATACTTACGAAATTAAAGTCTTTTAGTGCTTGTATATCCGCCTGTGATAACCCGCGATTGTAGTATGTGTCACCTATTTTCCCTGTAAATAGTTCTGTATACGAGCCACTTTGAATTATACCTTTATCAACAAGTGAAATTGTTTTTGTTTGAGTGTTAACATCAAGCGTATCAATAGTTAGTGATGTGTTATTGGTAAACACAACAGTTATTTTCCCATTTTTAGGTTTTTTGTTAATCCCAATTTTGAGCAATTGATCCTGAATAATTTGTGAACTTTGGGCTTTAATGGTTAAGGTTGCCACTTCTGATTTCTGGTCATATTCGTCTTCAGAATTCTGTGGATTAAAAGTAGTCCCCAAGTTTGGTAAATATTCAGAGCGTTCGCCCAACTTATATTCATAGAATTTAATACTAATATCATTACTTATTAACTTTTCTCCATCAAACAAACCATCACTTTGAATATAAATGTCCTTGCTTTCGGTGGTCTTCGGCTCATATGGATCACCACCAAGATTATGAAGAAATAGAAGTTGGAAAGTATACTTGCTTGTATCTGTTATACCAAATAGATCTTGTATCCCTTCGTATATTGGTGTGGCATTTAGTTCTATGCTACCTAATGATTGAATTTGCTCACTCCCAGATGTTTTATGTCTTGCTTTAATCATCCATGTTCCAAGCACAGATATATCTCCATCATTTGATATTCCGTTTTGTGTTTGTACTGAA
>CAYQLL010000058.1:0-3290 GCA_964418405.1 uncultured Christensenella sp.
TGGAGTATTATATATTTGTTTATATGTCATATTATTTAAAGTTTTGTCTGAAAGCGACGAAGTCATTTTCAAGCAAAATTGATGGTTATTCAAACTGTGATGCCACAAAATATTGTGGAGTTGCGTCTAGCAACTTGGGTTGTGAGCAAAGTGAACAACACAACATCACATAGTTTATATTATCTCTCATTTATATTAACAAAGCAAAATCTTGGTTGTCAAGGGAAAATATTATTTGGAAGAATAAATAAAAAGTTGACAAAATTTATTATAAATAATAAACTTAAAAATATGGAAACATTATTCGAAAACGAAGTTTTGATTAAAACTGAAAATGAAAACAAAATTGATGCAAGTAAAAATGACATACTTGTTATAATTTTGCTTAACAAAAATTTTGACTTTGAAGTATCAAAAACACCATACGATATTGAAATGTATGGCAAAAAAATGTGGGAGTGGGTGGCACTTGCTTGCCAAGGTGCCGACATAAAAACCACAGTTTGCACAGAAGAAAGTGAAATTTTAAGTTTAGTTAGACCATATCTTGGCACACAAAAGTGGACAGTCGTTTTGTATAGTAGTACCCCACTTTTATCAGGTGTGACTTTTAACGAAATAATGAGTTATGTAGAGGCAAAAGATATAAATGTCCTAAACCTTCCAAAAGGCTATGTTTTTAACACAGAATATATTAAAAATATTGATAGTTTGCTGGGGTCAAATGTTGTAAGTTTTGGCAAGAAATATGACTTTTTTGAAGTAAATTCAACTAAAGATTTATACGAAGCAAATCAAATACTAAAAAACAGGATACTTGATTTTCACATCGCGAACGGCGTGAATATCTTGGACAAAAACTCAACTTTTATTGATTGTGATGTCATAATTGAAAGTGGCACAACAATACACCAAAACAACACAATAAGCGGGCAAACATACATTGGCAAGAATTGTACACTTGAGCCAAACAATGTTATAAAAAACAGTATTATATCGGATAATTGTGTTGTAAAATGCTCATACATTGACCAAAGTCGTATAAGTGAAAATATGATTGTTGGTGCATTTGAAAGTGTTGTGAATAAATCAAATTAGGAGAAAAATATGAAACTTGTTGTTGGACTTGGAAACTTTGGAAAAGAATATGATTACACCTATCATAATGTTGGATTTATGACTTTGCAAAAACTTGCGGATAGCAAAGGTATTGATTTTACGAAAAATGAATGTAGAGCCAAAACTTGCAGTTATATAAAAGATGGCGAAAAGATAATTTTAGTCGAGCCACAAACATATATGAATTTATCGGGTGAAAGCATTGCCCTATTAAAAAACAAGTACAAACTTGTAGATAGTGATATTTATGTCATTTGTGATGATATCGACCTCCCACTTGGCAAAGTCCGTCTTCGTCATGAAGGAAGTGGGGGGACTCACAATGGGCTAAGAAATATCGTGCAACATATTGGCGAAAATTTTAATAGAATAAAAATTGGAATTGGTCGCGATCCAAAATTTGAAAATCTTGCCGATTTTGTTTTATCCAAAATTCCACAAGAAAGTTTTGATATCTTGTCAAAAAGTATGTACACCGCTCTTGATATTTTAGAAAAGGAACTGTGATTATTTTGGAAATAGAAAATATATTAGATAAATCAAAACTTTTGACAAAAGCCAGCGAATGTGTTCAACACAACATTCGCTTGTCTTTATCTAATATGGAAATAGGCGAAAAGGCACTTGCAATCTACAAATTCAACAAAAGATGTATTGTTGTATGCAGTGACATAATTTCGCAAAACAAACTATATAATCAATTAGTTGCACTTGGCAAACGTGTTCAAACATTGGGTGGTGGCTATCCCTTGCCGGTTTTTGCTTACAAGGAAGAAAGCCAAACAATGTGCGAATTTTTATCCGCAATCTATAATTTTCACCTTGGCAAAATTGACATTCTTTTGGTGCTTGGCGAAACATTACTTCAAAGATTGCCCAGTCTTGACTTTTTTGAAAAATACATTCACTTGGAAAAAGGTAATGACTATAACTTCCAAACTCTTGAAAACACACTAATAAACTTGGGATATATTAGAGTTGAAAGTGTTTCAAACTCTGGCGAGTTTAGTATTCGTGGCGACATAGTCGATGTGTTCTTGCCAAATTTTTCTAACCCAATAAGACTTGATTTTTTTGCCGACACGCTAGAGCGAATTTTCTCTTTTGACAAAGATGCAATCGAAAAAATAGACAATCTAGAAAACATAGATATTTATCCTGCCACAATTTATTTATTAAATGAAAATAATAAAATAAATTTGCAAGAAAAATTAAACGAAGAAATAAATAAAAAAATAAATAATAATTATTTGCATTATGCGGAAATAAAATCATATTATGAAAATAAAATAAATGATAAATTCATAAATATTTCTGATAGTTTTATTTTGCCATTTTTTGATTTTCAAAATAACATCATCTCCTTATTTGATAAGGAACTAATCATGTTTGACGAACCCAAAAAAATATTCGACGATTTATATAAAATTCTTGAAAATAATAATTTATCAATAAATAATTCAATAAATAATAACGAATTATTAAATATTCACAAAAAATATTATTATGATATAAATAATATATTTTCATTAAATAAATTTGTTTTATTTGATAATTATAATAGCAATTATTTTCCTATTGACAAAACAATAAATTTTCGTAGTATTGGCACAAGAAAATACGTTTTTGATTACAAAGCGTTGGTTAAAGATATTAGAATTTATTTTTCGTCAAACTACTCAGTAATTTTGTTTTGTGGCAACAAGACAAGCCAAGAAAAAATAGGTGAGTTTTTGCTTTCAAACAACCTTACCTATCAAACTTCTTTCGATAGTGAAACATCAAAACCTCAACTTGTTTTGTGTGATTTTACTTTGCCATACTCGGCAAGTTTTTTGGACGCTGGCATAATTTTTATTGGAACTTTAGATTTAGTTAAAAAACCCAAAAACATAGACGGAAACAAAAAATCAAAAAAACACAATATTTTTTATCTCCCAAAAGTTGGCGAATACGTCGTTCACGAAATCCATGGGATAGGCAAGTGCATTGACCTAAAAAGACTAAATCTAAACGGCTCGGAGAAAGACTATTTTGTTATTGAATATGCAAAAGGAGATATTTTGTATGTTCCGAGTGAGCAGACTGACACAATTTCTGCATTTTTAGGTGCAGAAAAAACTCCAAAGTTAAACAAACTTGGTGGGCAAGAATTTGCCAAGATAAAAGAA
>CAYQLL010000058.1:3300-6281 GCA_964418405.1 uncultured Christensenella sp.
TTGGACCTGAGTTTGCCAAAGAAGCCAAGACTGTTGCCAAGATAAAAGAAAAAGTAAAGCAGTCAGTTAAGACTCTTGCCATTGATCTTGTTAAATTATACAAACAACGCGAAAACCAAAAAGGTGTTAAATACGACAAGGATAACTATCTTTTAGATGCCTTTGAAAATTCTTTTGAATATGAACTAACACCCGACCAACAAACCGCTATAGATGACATAAAAAATGATTTACACGCAGGCAAACTTATGGACAGGCTTATTTGCGGTGATGTCGGTTACGGGAAAACCGAAGTCGCACTAAGATGTGCTTGCCAAGTTATGCTTTCAGGTAAACAAGTCGCATTCTTATGCCCAACAACAATACTAAGTGAGCAGCACTTTCAAACCGCACAAAAACGTTTCCGCGATTTTAGTATGAATATCCAAGTGTTAAATCGTTTCAAGTCAAAAGGTGAGCAAGATGAAATACTAAAACAAGTCAAAGCAGGTAAAGTTGACCTTTTGATTGGCACGCATAGGCTTCTTAGCAGTGATGTTTCTTTTTGTGATTTGGGACTCCTTATCTTGGACGAAGAACATCGGTTTGGGGTAGTGGATAAAGAAAAAATCAAAAATCTAAAAAAAGATATAGATGTTTTGACGCTTTCTGCAACGCCAATCCCACGCACACTCAATATGGCGCTTAGTGGGATAAGGGATATTTCCATAATAGAAACACCACCCAAAAACAGAATTGCCGTGCAAACCTATGTCACTGAGCAAAGCGACAACTTGATTACAAGTGCAATACAACGCGAACTTTCACGCGATGGACAAACTTTAATTGTATACAACAAAGTTGACACAATCTATGATTTTTCCCAAAAAGTTCAAGCACTTTTGCCAAACGCCCAAATTGGTATTGCTCATGGTCAAATGTCAACAAATATGCTTGAGGATGCCATCTATAAACTATACAACAAAGAAATCGATGTTTTAATTGCAACAACTTTAATAGAAAATGGTATTGACCTTCCAAGTGCTAATACGCTTATTGTAATAGAAGCGGACAAACTAGGACTGGCTCAACTCTATCAACTTAAAGGTAGAATTGGTCGAAGCGACAAAATGGCATATGCTTATTTCACCTACAATCCAAACAAACTTTTATCAGTCGATGCCTACAAAAGACTTGACGCGATTATGGAATTTACTGAACTTGGAAGCGGATTTAAGATTGCTATGCGTGACTTGGAAATTCGCGGGGCGGGCAATGTGCTCGGTAAAGAACAACACGGACATATGGAAAAAGTTGGTTATGAGCTTTACTGCAAACTTCTAAACGAAGCCGTTGAAGAGCTAAAAGGCAAAAAAGAACAACAAACTTTGCCAATCAAAGTTGACATAATTTGCCCAGCATATATTCCCAAAGACTATGCATTAGAGCAAGATAAAATAAAATACTATGCAAAAATTAGTGAAATTGATTCAAAGGAAACACTTATTGACCTAAAAAATAGTATGATAAATGCTTTTGGTGAAATGCCAAACCAAGTCGAAAACCTGCTCAAAATTGCACTAATTAAAAATTTGGCAATAAAAATTGGTGCCAAGAGGATTTTTGTAAACGCACAAAATACAAAAATATATTTATATCCAAAAGAAGAAATAATATCGCAAAAAGTCGCTCAAGTTTTGCATAATATAAAAGATATTGCGGTATTAAAATTTGAGGATGTGCCAATAATTGACTTAAATCTGCAGTGTATGCAAATATCCACAAAATTAGATTTTTTAATAAAATTTTTATTAGATTGCACAAATGATTAATTTTTGATTGATTTTTTGAAAGTATTAATATATAATGTTAAAGTAAAAAATGGAGAATGCCGTGAAAAAGAAATTTACAGTTGCAATTTTATGCATTATGATGGTTTTTGTATTTGCACTAACAGGTTGTGGATTATTCCCAAGAAATGTCAACGAATACCTAAATAAATCAGTTTGCACAATCACCTATCAAGACAACAAAAAAGATGAAATAACAACAGAAGCATTCATTAATGCTTATAATAGTTATGGCTCAAGTTTAGTTCAAAATGGAACAGACACGGAGGAGGCAATGAGTCAAACTTTGGAAGTTTTAATCTCAAGATATATTCTTCTTAACTATGCTCAAAAGAAAGTTAGCATTGAAGATGAAATGGAAGACATATATGACGAAGTTTATTCCTCACTTGTTTCAAATTTAGATAGCTATGTCACAACAGTCAAAACAGAGTGGAAACTTGCGACAACAGAAAGTGAAGATAATTCAGATAGTAGTGATATAGTTAAATACGAAGCCTATGAGCCAACAGCCAAAGTTGTTAAAGTAAAAATAGGCAACGAAGGTGATGCTGAATATGAATACAAAATTGAATTAATAGACAAGGATTCGAAATCTTCAACACATTTTTCATCGATAGAAGAAGTTATCTCTGCTTTCAAAAATTATGCAAATCCAACTGACACAACAAACAATGCAAAGGTAAAAAAAGAAGCCTATAAAAGATTTATTGCTACTCTAAGGAAAAATGAGAGTGGCAGAAATCTATCAACAAGCAGTGACAGTATTTTAACAAGATATGCAAACAAACTTCTAAAAAATTCCAAAGAAAATGCTTTTATTGAAAAACTAGAAGAATATTACAAAAGTGATAGCAAATATTCTACAATAACTGTGAGACAGGTACTAGAAAAATATAAAGCACTTGTTCTTCAATCAAAATATAAATATGAAAGTGATTCAACCTCTTATGACACAGCAATGCTTGAAAGTTTCAAAGATGTTTACTATGCTGTGGATGAAAATTATTTCTTTGTTTCAAACCTTTTAATGAAATTCACCGACGAGCAAAAAACTGAATATGAAAGCATAGACAAAGATGCTTATCTATCTCCACTAAAAAAGGAAGAAGAAAAGGCAAAACTTGTGAATGCAATTATGGCAAAAGTAAG
>CAYQLL010000059.1:0-6239 GCA_964418405.1 uncultured Christensenella sp.
CATTGAGAGTGTGAAAAACATTGACGGCAGATTTAATGTGATAACTTTTGGCGACAAAAAAATTATTATAGATTTTGCACACACTCCAAACGGGCTTGAAAATGTGCTTAAAACTGCAAGGGATATAACAAGCAAACGACTTTATTGTTTATTTGGATGTGGTGGTAATCGTGACAAGAAAAAGCGAAAGCTTATGGGCGCGATTGCGGACAAATATTCGTCATTTTGCTTTATTACATCCGACAACCCAAGATTTGAGAAACCTCAAAAAATTATTGACGAAATTGCAAAAGGTTTTAATAGTAACAATTATTATAAAATTGAGGATAGAAAAACGGCGATAAAACTTGCAATTTCTTCGCTTAAAGACGGTGACACACTTATAATTTGTGGAAAAGGTGGAGAAAATTACATTGAAATAAATGGGCAAAAATGCGAATATAACGATTTAAGCGTTGTGAAAGAAATACTGGGGGAGATGAGATGATATTAAAATTTTTGTGTGCATTTTTGGTGGCATTTATTTTTGGAACAATAATTTCTCCGCTTGTACTTTATCTATGCAAAAAACTAAAAGCAAAACAAACAATTTTGTTTTATGTATCGGAGCACGAAACAAAAAACGGCACGCCAACTATGGGCGGAATTATCTTTATTTTGACACTATTTATAGTTGGAATATTTTTCATAAACACCGATTATTTGCTTTCAATAATAAGTCTTGTTACAACACTTTGCTTTGCGATTTTGGGTTTTTTGGACGATTTTTTGAAAATTCACTACAAGCAAAATTTAGGACTTAGAGCATATCAAAAAATTATTGGACAAGTTGGCATTTCATTAATTCTTGCACTTTTTGTGTACAAAAGCAACATAGTTGGCACAAAGATTTTTATTCCGTTTTCTTTTGATACAATTGATTTGGGCATATTTATTGTGCCGTTTGTGATGTTTGTGTTTTTGGCTGTGGTGAATTCGGCTAACCTTTTGGATGGCTTGGACGGGCTTTGTAGCGGTGTTAGTTTTGTATATATTTTGACTTTTGCGTCAATTTTGCTTGTGTATGAAAGTGAATTTTTTGCACGCGGACTTGGTGAGATTAAAAACATTCAAACGCTTTGCTTTGTGATGTGTGGCGGACTTATGTCGTATTTTATGTTCAATTGTTTTCCAGCAAGTATATTTATGGGCGACACAGGGTCGCTGGCTCTTGGCGGGTTTATTGCTACAATCGCAGTTTTGACAAAACTTGAACTTTATATTCCAATAATTGGTTTTGTGTATGTTATAACGGCACTTAGTGATGTTATTCAAGTGATGCACTACAAGCGGACAAAAAAGCGTGTTTTTTTGATGGCACCGCTTCATCATCATTTTCAGAAAAAAGGTGTGAATGAAAATAAAATTGTCGCCATATATATAATTGTGACACTTGTAATTTGTCTTACAGTTCTTGCAATTTTATTGAAGTTAGGTGGATAATTTGGAAATTTTGGGAAAAACATTTTTGGTGTATGGTATGCAAAAGTCGGGCAAAAGTGCAGTCAAATTTTTACTTGAGCGTGGCGCAAAGTGTGTGTACACTTTTGACGATAAATCTTGCGATAATATTTTAGGTGCAAGTTCGCTAGATAAGTTTGAAGATGTTTTACAAAAAAATATTGACTATGTTATTTTAAGTCCCGGCGTGCCAGTTTTAGGTAACAAAAATATTGAGTTATTGCGAGAAAATAAAATCAAATACACAAGCGAGTTTAATGTTGGCTTTTTGTTTTCTCGTGGCAAAAAAATATGTGTGACTGGCACAAACGGAAAAACAACAACAGTCAATCTAATTTTTAGTATATTAAAAACAAAATACAGCGAAGTTTTTTTGTGTGGCAACACCGATACGCCAATAACACAAATTGCAAACAAGACAACAAATAGTTCAATATTAGTTTGCGAAGTTTCCAGCTTTGCACTTGAGAGCATAACAAAAGATTTTTCGCCAGATGTTAGTGTTATCACAAACATTGGGGTTGACCATCTGTCGCGTCATAAAACAATATCTAATTACATAAAAGCAAAATTAAATATAACAAAATATCAAAAAAATAATTGTTTTTTTATTACAAATAAAAATAAAGAAATAAAAACAAATGCACAAAAAATATATTTTTCAATAAATAATAATAATTCAAATATATATATTGAAAATAACTATGTTATTTTCAAAAAAATAAATAATAAAAATAAAATAAAAAAAGAAAAAATATTAAATATAAATAAAATTAAACTAATAGGCAAAAAAAATATAGAAAATATTATGTGTGCAGTGCTTGTTGCAAAAATTTTTGGCATAAAAAATCACAAAATAAAAAAGGCAATTTATTCTTTTTTGCCCCTAGATCATAGACTTGAAAAAGTTTATAGATGTAGTGGTGTGACTTTCATTGACGACAGCAAGGCAACAAACATTGACTCAACAATTTTTGCACTTGAAAGTTTTAATAGTAATGTTATTTTGCTTTTGGGTGGAAGTGATAAGGGTTATGAGTTTGACAAGATTTTTGAATATACACAAAATGTAAAATTTGTCATAACTTTTGGTGAGATGGGTCAAAAGATTTATGACTGTGCAAAAAGACACAACTTTGAAAATGTTGCGAAGTTTGAACATTTTTGCGGTGCGGTTTTGTATTCAAAACAAATTGCAAAAGGTGGGGATATAGTTTTGCTTTCGCCCGCTTGTGCTAGCTTTGATGAGTTTAACTCGTATAAAGAGCGTGGCGACAAGTTTTTGGAAATTGTGAAAGGTTGTTATGAAAAAAAGTAGACTTGATAAAACATATATCGTTGTTTTTTGTTGTATGCTTGCTCTTTGCATATTCGGTTGCGTGATGGTGTATAGTGCAAGCAGTTTTTCCGCACAAAAGAACTTTAACACAAGCACACATTTTTTAATAAAACAAATTATTGGCGTTGCTATGGGACTGCTTGCGTGTGTGTTTTTTTCGTTTTATGACTATCACAAACTAAAAAAGTTTAAGTGGGTGCTGTTTATTATATCAATTGTACTTTTGGTGCTTGTTTTTGTCCCAAAAATTGGGATATCAAACTATGGCGCAAAAAGGTGGATAAACTTGTTTGGACTATCTTTCCAACCAAGCGAGATTGCAAAGTTTTCACTTGTACTATTTTCCGCTTGTCATTTTTCAGAAAATAGAGATAAGGCAAAAAGTTTCAAAACAATGCTTCCAGTTATTTTTGTGGGCGGAACTTTTTGTGTATTAGTAATTTTGGAGCCAAATATGAGCATAACTATGTGCCTTGGCATAACTATGCTTTGTATGTTGTTTTTTGGCGGAGTGAAGCCAAAATACTTTGCTTTAATCTTAGTGCCAGCATTGTGTCTTGTGCCAATTTTAATCATAATCGAGCCATATAGACTTCAAAGACTTATTGCATTTTTGGACCCTTGGGCGTCGCCACAAGGCGAGGGATTTCAAACTATTCAGTCGCTATACAGTCTAGGTAATGGCGGACTTTTTGGAGTCGGACTTTTTTCGTCAAGACAAAAATATTTGTATCTCCCTTTTGCCGAAAGTGATTTTATTTTTTCAATTATTTGCGAAGAGTTGGGCTTTTTTGGTGCGGGAGTTATTTTGATTATATTTATTGTCCTAATTTTTTCGCTAATTAAAATTGCCCAAAATGCAAAAGATATGTTTGCAAGTTTGCTTGCTGGCGGTGTTGCGTGTGTTATTTCCACACAAGTTATACTCAATATTTTGGTGGTCACAAATTCAATTCCGCCAACAGGCTTGCCACTGCCGTTTATTTCTGCTGGTTCAACTTCTCTTGTGGTGTTTATGTCCGCTATTGGTGTGTGCCTAAACATCGCAAAACAGTCAAAAGTAAGAGCTTTTGGTTATTTGGATAACTAATCACAAAAAAACTAACTTTTTCATAGTCTTATTTGGAGAATATATGGATAAGTTTTTTATTTGTGGTGCAAACAAACTTTTAGGAGAAGTGGATATTATGTCGTCAAAAAATGCAGTCCTGCCAATCTTGGCGGGATGTATTTTGTGTAAGGGTAAGGTCGTTATACATAAATTTCCAAAGTTTGAAGACACAAAAAATATGCTAAAAATATTAGAACATTTGGGGGCAAACTATAAGTATGAAAATGATAGCGTTGTAATAGACTGCTCGTCTTTTTGCGTGCACGATATTCCAACAAATCTAGGGAGCAAACTTCGCTCGTCAATATTTAGTCTAGGCTCAATACTTTCTCGCTTCAAAAAAGCAAAGGTTGCATATCCCGGCGGGTGTAACATTGGAGCAAGACCAATAGATTTACACCTAAAAGGACTAAGATCTCTTGGCGTAAAAATTATTGAAAAACACGGATACATATATTGCAATGGCGAAAATATGAAAAGTGGCGTAATTACGCTAGACTTTCCGTCGGTTGGTGCAACTGAAAATCTAATACTTGCGTCGGTGTTTTTGAAGGGGACGACTTATATCATAAACAGTGCAAAAGAACCTGAAATTGTTGACCTTGCCAATTTTCTAAACACACTTGGGGCAAGAGTTACTGGGGCAGGGACGAGTGTTATTCAAATTGATGGAGTGGAGCAACTACGCGGTGGCGAATATACCCCAATTGGCGACAGAATTATTGCCGGAACGTATATTATCGCAACTTGTATGTGCGGTGGGAGTGTTCAACTAAACAACATTGACCCAAAAAATCTTGTTTCACTTATTAGTAAAGTTAAAAATAGTAGTTGCAAAATACATACAAATCGTGATAAAATACAAGTGATTGCGAATGGTAAACCAAAAAGCATTGCAAAAGTAGAAACTCGTCCATTTCCGGGTTTTCCAACCGACCTTCAACCGCAAATTGTGGCAATGTTGTCAGTTGCAAAAGGCACAAGTGTTGTTGTGGAAAACTTGTTTGAATCGCGTTTTCGACACACTATGGAACTAAAAAAACTTGGGGCGGATATTATCACAAAAGATAACACCGCAATAATAAAAGGTGTGGCAAAATTGTATGGCGCGGAAGTTGATGCCTTTGACCTTCGTGGCGGGGCAGGGCTTGTGCTTGCTGGACTTGTGAGCGAAGGCTACACAACTGTGAATAATGTTGAACATATTGACAGGGGCTACTTTGAAATGGAAAAAGATTTGCAAAAATTGGGAGCAAATATTGAAAGAATCACTACAAAAGCATAAAAAATTGATTATAACTCTATCCGTCATTTTGGGTGTTTTTTTGGTTATTTTAATTTTAGGATTAACAGTGTTCACACTCAAAATAGTTGAAATTGATTTCAAAAACAATTCGCAGATATACAGCGAAGAGTCCCAAAAGTCTATTGCCGAAGACTCTATTATAAAAAAAGGCACTTCAATTTTTGCGGTAAACAAAAAGACAATCTCTTCAGTTTTGGAGAAAAATAATCCATATCTTAAAATTATTAACATAGAAACAGTTTTCCCTAACAAAATTGTTATTCATTGTGCGGAAAGAGAAAGCACATATGCAGTCAAAGCCAATGACAAAAAGTACTTAATTTGTGATGCTGAGTTCAAGGTTTTGTCAATTTCTGATGATTATTACACTGGACAAGCAATTTTATTCACAGGACTTGAAAATTTGATAGTAAACTCAAACAGAGTAAATGCAGGCGAGTTTTTGGAGTTTTCCAGCGAACAAGAAGTTTTGAAAAAAATTGGGACAGGACTACTTCAAGCAAACAAAACTGTTGCAATGCAAAAAGCACTCATAAAGTCAATTGAGTTTACATCTGGGGTGTATTACTATACCGCTAAGAATCAACCATATTTGATTATAGAAGACCCAAACGGCTTCAAAAGTGAAATTTATGCAATAGACACACACCTGGCGGAGAAATTTTTGTGTATGTTTGCCACTTGGAGTAGTGTTATATACAACCCAAGCGTGTTTTTTGCGGATGAAATTGAAAAAGGCGAGAAAGATTTGAGTGAAACCGACGAAACTTCAACCAAGTACATAAAACCAGACTATTATCTTGATTATACGCTAAAAATATTGGAAGATAGGAGCGGGAACTTAAAAATCCGTCTTGAAAAAAATACAGAAAGTTCTTAAAACAAGTAGTTTTTTTATTGACATACATATTTTGTTGCGGTATAATTATAAAGAAAAACTAATAAATATGGTACCAAAAATATAAAATACAACATTTTCTACC
>CAYQLL010000060.1:0-6185 GCA_964418405.1 uncultured Christensenella sp.
TGACTTTGCCGATGTTAGAAGTGTTATGAAAAACACTGGACTTGCACATATGGGTATTGGTCATGCAAAAGGCGAGAACAAGACAATTGAGGCGGTTAGACAAGCAGTTTCTTCTCCACTACTGGAAACAACAATTGAAGGTGCAACAGGTGTTATTCTAAACGTCAAAGGCGGACTAGATTTGCCACTTGACGAAGTTTACGAGGCAGCAAATCTTGTTCGTGAAGTTGTTGACCCATCATGCAACATTATCTTTGGTGCAGGAATAGACGAGGGAATGAACGACGAAGTTGAAATAACAATCATTGCAACAGGTTTTCAAAACAAACTAACCGACAATGCAAAAGATTTTTCAAAAGTAAAGCAAGACGCACAAGCAGTCAACACTTTTGCAAACAATCAAATTCATTCAAGATATGACGGTTTCCCAACAACAAGAAGTAGTTTGTTTCCACCAAAAGAACAACCAACATTGTCACAACAAAGACCACAAGTAAATGTTGAATTCACCAAAAATGATGACGGCAGTACAGGTACAAGAGTTCATGTTGACGATGTCAATGTTCCACCATTTTTAAGAAAATATAAAGATAACAAATAATTAAAATCGCCACATAAATATGTGGCATTTTTACGCAAACTAACAAAAAACACTACATTTTGAATTTGTAGTGTTTTTTCGTGCAATCAAAATAATTATGCTTGTTTTAGATAGTCTTTCAATGCAACAATAATACCAACCGCGGCATTACCTGCTGGATAAACAAGATTAAGTTCGTTTCCAGTAAGTGCGGTTGTTCTCATATTGTTATCAAGATTATTTAAGCATGTAACAGTTTTATCAGAATTCTGATAAATGTAACACTTATCATCATTGTTTGTCCAAATAAATGGAGCACCTTGACTGTTAACATTTCTCAAATATACATCAGTTAAATCATAATTATTGACTTTTCCGTGAAGATTTTTGTTTTGTGCTGTCAAGTAACTCTCGTCCATAAACAAAACTTTTAGGTTAAATTTACCATCTGTCAAAATTGTTTTTCCATAAGCATTAAATAAAGTATCGAGTGTTTTGAATTGTGTTGCAATACCATTCGCACCTTCTGTTAAGTTGAACCATGCTTCGTTTTCGCCAACATAGTTTTCAATCTCAACTGTGTCGTCATAAGTCACATGTGTACCTCTTTCCTCTTTTGAGTTATCACCTGACAAGTGAACACTAACTGCGTGAATTGCAGGCCCACCAAAACGGGCTAGGGAAGAGTTTGTTATTTCGCATCCGCCTTGTGCTCCATATAAGAATAAACCAGAATTAAAGCAGTCTTTAATCGTCATATTGTTTAGTATTGTTTTTTGCTTATGACTTTTTTCTGGGTTCAAAACATTGTTTTCGCCGTCAGTGGTGTCAACGAACCAACCAATCATTGCAGAAGAAATATTCACATTGTTAACATTAGCACTGCAAGCAAGGTTTTGGAACATAATTATTGCGCCAGCGCAAGCATATATCTGTTCATTTGTTACGCCTTCGGTTGAAATTATACCATTTGTATTCCCAACAGTGTTAATGTTTTGAACTGTGACAGTTTTTTGATTTGATTCCAAATCTTTTCTTTCAGCATCATTATGAACCATATAGCCAACAAAATCAAAAAGTTTTGTGTGACCAAATTCACTTGGTTTTCCGTTTTCTGTCAAAATTTCTTCTCCACTATCATTAACACAACCATTTACTGGCAAATCTTTCGTGCTTATTGTAAAGTAATTGCCTTCAAATGTAAAGTCATCTTGCATATAATGGCTGTAAATAAATAATTGGTCTCTTAATTTTCCTGTTGCATAACCATCTGTGCTTTCTTTGCTTGTAATAAAGAATTCACTTGGCAAATCTTCACTTTTGATGTTTATGTTATTGTGAATAAATGCACCTTTAACATATTGTAAATTTGTATAACCATTTTTTGTCAAGAAATTTGACCAATATGTAGCAATTTTTCCAGAGAAATATGTATTATTTTCCGTGTTATAGAAAATATCAGCAGTGTTTTCTCTTGCATACAATTTGTAGTCAAGATTTTCAGGAACAATTGAAAGCATTCCAAGGTCTTTTGCCGTGTAGATATTATAGCCATCTTTAACCGAAACAGAGAAAGATACTTCTTCTATATCATATCCGTATTTATTGGTTGAGAAATATGTTGGTTTAACTTTAATTGTAAAATCATTTCCAACTGCATTTTCCGTGAAATCAACTTTACCATCCGAATATGTGTAGTAATTTTCATCAACTATTGCATTACCTAAAAGGACAATAACGTCAAGGTCAATTTTGTAGTCAGATTGTTCATTTGTTTCTCTGTTATACAATGTATAGTTTGGTGTTATATCAAATGCATTGTCATCACCCACATAATATTTTGCATTTTCAACAGTTTTGAAACCATTTACATTATTTCCATCACTATCTTTTTCTGTGTTAGTCTTAAAAGTAGCAATACATTCAGGCTCTTCAAATGTGTCAATTTCATATACAAGTGCTTCGGTTTTGTTAATTTTTATGGTAAATGGATAAGTTGTTTCATTTCCAATAATTGTTAAAGTCAAATTATATGTTTTTGCTGTCATATTCCCAGCGGGTTCATTTTTAAGTCCATCAGTTGTAAGTATCCATTTTGTATCAGTTTTGGCGTATTTTGTTTCAATGTCAAATTCGCCGTTCGTTAGTGTTTCGCTTTTGTTGTTGCTATAATTTACTGTTACTGTAACATTAGTCCAATCAATAGTATCGGTTACATAGTAAAATTCATTAAGATTTGTGCTTGCACTTTTAATTGTGACTTTTTCATCATTTTTACCACAAGCGACAAGTGCTAATGAACTAAGCATTATTACAAACATACAAGCGATAATTTTTAATTTCTTCATTTTTTCTCCTTTTTTAATTTATATATATTATAAGTTCAAAACTATGTGGGTAGTTTTGAAACGAATAACCAATTAACTTTTTGCATTGCACGAAATTCTTATCGTGTCATTAACACCAGAGCCGTCAAAAACAAGAATTTTTACAGTCACTGTTCCAGGGTTTGTGAAAATAACTTTCCCAAAACTTGTAACTGACGCAATTGTTACTTCTTCTCCATTTTTCTTTTTAATGTTCCCACTAATAATAAACTTTACTTGGTCAGGATGTGTTGCATTTGTGGGGGAATAGGTATAATCGAGTTGAAAACTTGTGTATTCAACATTTTCATCAAAAACAATATTTTTTGTTTTAATACCTTTTATATCTTTTTCATCATACGTTGTTATCTCAATTTTTTCCATAAGTATTTCAAATTGGTCAACTTTGATTTTCATTCCAAACAAGGTTACAACATAAATTGAAAGCAAGTATATAACTGCGATTATAAATATTGTTGATTTTTTCATTATTGCACCTCCCTAAATAGCACTTTTGCTTTGTAATAGAACAAGTATACTCTAAGTGCAAGAACTCCGCCTGTTAGCAAGAATAATTTAAGCCACAAAAGGTTAGGGTCTTTCAAATAGAAGAACAAAACTATTCCAAAGAAAACAAAACTCAATGCAAAAGCAAGTATTGAAGATTTGATTTCATTTGGGTTTTTGCTTGCTTTTCCTTCTGTCCTATATAGTGCCATTTTTGGGTTCAAAAAGTCAATTTCCGCACTAACAACAATGTGGGTTAGGGCATACATAAATATTGACAAGAACATAAATATTGCATCAAGCCATGAAATACTTGTGAATATCCAAAAGATTGAAAGCAACATAGCTGTAAGAATTGCACTTGTAAGAGCATAATATCCTAGTCTTGAAAATAGCAAGTTTATTGGTCTTTTGGGCATAGTTTTTAGCATATATAAACTCTCGCCGTCACGACTAAACACACTTGATGCACTGATATTATGCGACAAAACAAACAATAATATAATTAGTATATTAAATGCAATTGTAAGATTTGTTCCAAATAGAGCAGTGTTAATTGCTGCATAAATTTTGTCAAGTGTTAACAAAGCGATTGGTGCGATAACAAATAGAGCAATTGTTGTTCTAACAAGTTCGCCATTTCTAAGGTCTTTCATTGTTTCATACAAAAATGTTGAATACTTTGATTTATGTACTTTGTTTGGTTTGTTTATCTTAACCGATTTACCAAACTCAAATCTTGTTGAAATAAGTTTAAGATATATTGGTCTTGACACGTAATAGTTTATCACAAACAAAACTGAAATGCAAGCAAGCAAAATTAAAAAGCCAATATACATATATTTTGTAAATAATATCGTTGTAAAGTTCCTATAGGTTCCGCACAAACAAATTGTAAAATAGTACACAGGCGAAAAGTATTTTACAAACCAACCCAAAAACGCGTCAATCCAAGCAGAAATCTTTGCCCAACTTTTAATTAGGTTAATGTTCTCTGGAATTGTTCCAAGTATCGCAATAACTCCCCAAACAACAAGTCCAAGTAAGATTAAAAGCAAAATTATTCTAACATAACTATATTTTTCAAAAAATGACCTAATCAAAATCATTGGTATGGATAGTAGTCCCGCCAAAAGCACAATAAAAGCCGAAAATATAATCATCATACATACAAGCCAAAAATAGTAAAATATTCCAATCCCCGACACAAGTCCATAGGCGATAAACACAGGTACAATAAAAGTAAATGTCTTTTTTAACTCATACACAAAATGTACGCATAATTTTGATAAAAATAGAATATTTGGACTTGCAGGAAAGGTGATTAGCACTTGATTGTCTTTTGAAAAGTAAAGCGAATTTGTAAGTGTTGATGTACAACTTATAAGATTGAATAAAAACATAATAAACAATAGTACGGCCATAACACTTAGTGGAATATGGTTTAATGGCGAAAATATGTGAAAGGTTTGAGCAAGCGAAAGTACAAAATATGAAACTGCAACAAGACAAGCAAAATAAAGTGCAGTAAAAACAACTTTGAATAATGTTTTTTTCTTGTCTTTCAAAAATGACAAGTCAACTTTTTCTCGCATTTGCATTAAAAATAATGTCTTAAACTTTTTCATACTTCTCCTTTAATTTTCGTCTGTTTGTGATTTTAGGTTTTGCTTTGTTTCTTCGTTTTTGTTTTGAGTGTAATCTTGCCCAATTGTTTGCAAGTAAAATTTCTCAAGTCCAATATTTTTTTCTTCAAGTTCTTTTAGTGTGATGTTTGCCGCTATGTGATGATTGTTTAGTATAATGATTCTATCGCACAATTTTTCAACAATATCAATAATATGACTTGAGAAGAATACAATGTTTCCTTTTCTTGCGTGGTCACGCATACATTCTTTTAGTTGATAAATACTAATTGGGTCAAGTCCGGTTAGTGGTTCGTCCAAAATACATAGTTTTGGGTTATGCACAAAAGACGATATAATTGTTATCTTTTGTTTCATTCCGTGACTGTATGTTTTTATTGGCGAATCAAAAGACTCTGCAAGATTTAGTTGAGTTATAAGCCTTTCAATGCGTTCATCTCTGTCTTCTTTGCTAACATCGTATAGGTCGGCAATGTAGTTGACATATTCTCTGCCAGTTAAGTTTTCGTACAGTGCATAGTGGTCTGGAACAAACCCAAACTGCATTTTTGTTTCAACAGGTTGTTTTTGGATGTCATAACCATTTATTTCAATGTTTCCAGCCGTTGCAGGTTGAATTCCAACAATACATTTGATTATTGTAGATTTTCCAGCACCATTTGGTCCCAAAAATCCCAAAATTTCGCCAGCATTTACTTCAAAGTTTATATCCTCCACGGCATAGTGTTTATTGTTTTTGTATTTTTTGTAAACACCGCTCACAACAAGTTTTTCTTTGCTACTATCGTTCATACAATCTTTTATCTCCTTTTTGTTATAATAGTTTAGTAAAATAATTTCGTCATCTTTAATTTTTTTTGCTTTAACTTTTAGTTCTTTGTAGAAGTCTTCAACTTGGAAAAATGCAACATAAACAAACCACATTCCAAGTCCAAACAATACATAGACAAAAAAGAACAATGTTTGATAAATCGGGTAGAACACAAATTTAAGGTCGCCTATGTTAAAGGATATCACAAGGTCGCGTGTTTGTTTTGCCCAATTGCCTAGTTTTTCAACAATAAAATCTGAGTTCAAGAAAAAGAA
>CAYQLL010000061.1:0-5956 GCA_964418405.1 uncultured Christensenella sp.
AAACAAGCAAACTACCAAGCATAAAAGAAATCGCAAATTACATAATCAATAAACTTATATATATCCTTGGAAGTAGCGACAAAATATTGTAAAGTTAATTTCAACTTGACAAATACATACTAAATGGAGCATAATATATAGTATATGAAAAAATATATTCGGTTTATATGTTTAATTTTATTATGTTTTTTGTCAATATCCCCTATTAGTGGTGATGTAACTTTTGCCAGCACAAACAAGATACCAGCAAAAGTCAGAGTGGTTTTACCTACATATATATACATAGCCAATAGTATAACAAGTGAAATTTATAAAAAAGATGGAAAAGATTTGTTGATTGATGTGAATACTGTACTGATCGTTGATACAACATATGAAGATGGCGCTTTTTATAAAGTTTGCATAGAAAAAATAATTGATGAAAAAACAAGTAATGATGACTATGGTTATGTTCTCATTGCACATGTTATGGATGCTGATAAAAAATCTCCAGAGAAAAAGCTAGATAGTAATGCAAAAATAAAGAATGATAACACAATAACATATTTGAAAAACGAAAAAACTAGTGAATATAATGATACAATAGTAACGCTGAATAAAGGAACGAAAGTTCGTATTTTAGATGGCTACGATAAGAAAAAAGAGTTCACATATATCTCATTTTATGATAATGAAAACAACATAGTTTCATACTACGTCAAGACAAAAGACCTAGATGTTAAAGGAGTAAATTATTCGTTAATCGTTGGAATTTCATCATTGGCCGCTTGTGTTTCTGTTATTCTAATTCTATTAGGTGTGAAAGGCAAGAAAAAGAAAAATAAAGTAAAAAGTCATTAAAAATATCAAAAAAGTGCAAAAAATTCACATTTTTTGCACTTTTCTTAATTTTTAGAGTTTTTTTAATATCTTATCTAGTAATTCTTTTTGAATATCATGCACTGTTTTTGGACGATTATTCAACGCACAATCTATTTGTATATATCTGTTTTTCTTTGACAAATATAAATATGTTTTTTCAGAATTAAGCAAATACATCTCGTCACTTTCGTGTTGGTCGGGCTTTTCGGTCCTACCAGTTTTTAGAATTTTGGTGCATGAAAATGGCATATATAAAAATATAGTTATATCCGCCTTGGGCAAGTTTAATAGTTTGTATTCCAGTGTATTCAAAAACTTAAACATGACCTTGCGCTCTTTTTTGTTTTCAAGTTTTGAACTTTGATGAGCAAGATTGCTATCAATATATCTATCAACAACAACATTGATTCCTTTATTAAGTCTATCTTGAATATCTTTAATATTGTATTTGCGATCCGCAGCAAAATACAAACTGGCAACATACGGGTCAACATTGCTTGCGCCCTCATTAAAATATCCTATACCATAATCCGGTTTACCAAGATAAGGACCGGCAATTATCTTACCGGTTGGGCTTGCATAGTTTGGAAAACAATATTTTTCCGTTAAAAACCCTCTTTTGTTCAAATTCTCAACAAGTAAATTGGACTGGGTTTCCTTGCCACTGCAATCAGTCCCTTCAATTACAATCAATTTTCCCTTCATAATTTCTCCTCAATTTTATTATACTTGGGTAAACATAAATTGTCAATCAAGATGCAGCGATATACATTAAATCATTAACCTTTTTGTCGCGTAAACTATACACTAAAATTTTACCATCGCGTCTATATGATACGATATCTTGATCCTTCAATAAGCGCAGTTGATGTGATATTGTTGTTTGATTAATATTTAATATGATTGAAAGGTCGTTCACACACATATCACAAATTGCTAGACATATAATAATTTTTAGACGGGTGCTATCACTAAAATTTTGAAAATAGTTTGCGGTTTTAAGCAGAGCGCTGTCTTTAGGTATATATTCATTAAGTCGTATCTTATCTTTATTAGATAACAATATTAAATTTTCCATAACCATCCTTGTAACATATACATAATAATTTTCATATATAAAATATGAATGTTTTTGATATGTAATATTATTATAATTACTTTTATACTTAATTCATAAACATATCTTGTTAAAAAACATCAAAATATATATATTTTTGTTGAGGGGGAGGTACAATGAATATTTCACAAGATATATTATTAATTCTACTTATTTCAATTATTGCATCAGCTACTGGGACAGATTTGGCGAACAATACAAATATCTTACTTATTTTATTATTGGCACTAATTGGTTTACCAGGTACATCGTCTACAAACAACACCTGTTCGGGAAGATTATTGTTCTAATATACAATATACATAAATCAAAATCTTATATGATTGGCATAGCATTAACGATTTCGTAATATGCTATGCTTTTTACAATTCTTATTTGCAAATATGTTTCACGTGAAACATTTTACATTAATTATATATCCTATGCAGACAAACAATCAATTAAGCAAATCACAAACTATTAGAATGTTATTTCTTATTTATTCAATCACAGAATATACAATATCGTTCAAAACTGAGATGTTTCACGTGAAACATCTCAGTGTTGAATATGATGGCAAGAAATAAAAAGCATTAATTTTTCTAGTTCATTATTTAGTGGGTTTAATGAAATAACCAACAAGTACATACGTGAGTAACAATATCCCCAAAGCCGATGTTTCACGTGAAACATCGGTCTAAATTTTATGCAAATAAAAATTCTTGGTTATATGAAGTGATATTTTGATTTTTTAGTTATCCACATAGTTATCCACAAAAAACAGTCAAAATGTGGATAAACTAAGATTTTTTGTATCCCATTTTTTATAAGATTTGATAAAATTGACAAATTTATATCAGTTTAATGTGGATAACTTTGTTGTACTGGTTTGTATCAATAAATAACACATGTATCATGAGCATAAAAAATACCACACGTTTTGTGGTAATTTTTATGTTATGTAATTAATTTTTTTTATTAAAATTACTTAAGTCTTTTAGTGTAAGAGTTTTAGTCTTGAGCAGTTCCAAAAGTTCCGCTATTCTATCAAGATCATCTCTAGAGTAATAGTCTATATATATTCGACCCTTTTTATCACTTCCAATCGCCGATACCTTAGTTGCAAATACTCTTTGCATTTCATTTATAAGCTCTTTAAGTTCCAAACTTTGTTCAGGTGGAGAATTTTTGGTACTACCCTTTGGGTTCAGATAAGATTTAACAAGTTTTTCAAGCTCTCTTACGGTAACTTTACCATTTGATGCCGCTAAAGCAAATTTCTGTTGAGCTTTGGAATCAGTGATAACAACCAAACATCTCGCATGCCCAGCACTCAACTCACCCCGCTCAACCATTTGTATAACTTCCGGACAAAGCGACAAAAGTCTTAAAGTATTTGCAATATTGGGTCTTGATATACCAATTCTATCAGCAACAGTTTCTTGTGTAAAATTATACTCATCCATAAGTTGTTTTATAGCACGTGCCGCCTCTATTGGGTTCAAGTCTTCTCTTTGCAAATTTTCTATGATTGATATCTCTTTTATTTGACGCTCGGTATAGTTTTTAACAACGCAAGGAACAGTATCAAGTCCTGCAATTTTAGATGCGCGCCAACGCCTTTCACCAGCAATAATCATATACCCAGTTTCGTCTTTATTTACAACGATTGGCTGGATAATTCCATGTGTTTTGATTGACGTTGCAAGCTCATTTAATGCTCCCTCATCAAAATTCTTTCGTGGTTGGTTTGGATTTGGACGGATTTCGTCCACCCTAATCTCTTCGACTCCACCTCTCAGTGTTCCCACGGTTTCTTTATTTGAAGGAATGTTTACTTGTTCAACTTGTGTTGATTTTTCCAAATCTTCAACTTCTTCATCATAAATTGATAAGAGTGCCCCCAAGCCTCTTCCCAATCCCATTTTCTTTTGTGCCATTATTTTATACTCCTTAAATTAATTTTTGTTGATTTGGTTATTTTTTTATAACTAATATTGTTTCTATCCAATATTTCTTCCGCCAAACTTTGATACGCATTTGCACCCTTCGACGATGTGTCATAAAGCATTATTGGCAACCCATGACTTGGCGCCTCAGCAAGCCGTATATTTTGTGGAATGTATGTTTCAAAAACTTTTTTATTGAAAAACTTTTTCACTTCATCACTTACTTGCTGAACTAGGTTAGAGCGGTTATCCTTCATTGTGAGTACAACACCCTCAATTTTAAGATCCGGATTTAGATGATGAATGATTAGTTTTATAGTATTCATAAGCTGAGTCAATCCTTCCAATGCATAAAATTGACATTGTATTGGAATAATGACCGAGTTTGCAGCCGTTAAAGCATTAACGGTTAAAAGCCCCAATGATGGAGGACAATCAATAAATATAAAGTCATACTTGTCTTTAACTCTTGAAAGTGCATTTTTTACAACACTTTCTCTTGAGTGCATTTGGACAAGATCAATTTCCGCACCAGCAAGATCAACCGTGGCAGGAATAATATCTAGACCATCAACAATTGTTGGATAAATTGCCTCATCAACAATTATGTCTTTATTTATTACATTATATAAAGTATTCAAATCTTTGTTACTCTTATCAATTCCAACACCGCTAGTCGTATTGCCCTGCGGATCCATATCAATAAGTAGTACTTTTTTGCCCATTGCCGCTATGTAAGCGGAAACATTTATACATGTTGTTGTTTTCCCAACACCGCCCTTTTGGTTTGCAAAAGCAATTATTTTTCCCATAATAACCTCAACATTTATTATAGCATAAAAAAACAAAAAATCAAACATTAAATTATATATTTAGATTTTTCGTTATTTAATATTTATTTTGTTAAAAATAATAAAAATTACGAGAAAATTGTATAACTTTTAATAAAAAAATGTGAATTTTTGATGTTTTTTACGATATTGGCTTGATTTTGGGTAGATTTTTGTTCCTTGGATATTGTTTTGGTGTTTCTCTTAGTTTTTCAATTACAATATTTATCCTTATGCTATCAATTTCTTTAATAAGGACATTTTGCTTTTGAATAACTTCTCCACCCAATATGTTTAGAGCATTTTTTGCTTCAATGATCTCTTCATCTGCCTTTTGACTTTTATAAGCAATAAGCTTGCCACCAATTTTAACAAGCGGAAGAGCGTATTCGCACAAAGTATTTAACCTTGCAACAGCCCTGGCAACAACTATGTCAAATTTCTCCCTGTTTAATTGCGCAAAATCTTCAATCCTTGAATGAATCGCAACAATCTGTTTTAGATTGAGTGTTTGAATAATAGATTTTAGAAAGTTTATACGTTTATTAAGACTATCAACCATTATAAAATTTAGATCAGGGCGCATAATTTTAAGCGGAATAGATGGGAAACCCGCACCAGCGCCAATATCCAAAACTTGTGCGTTTTGCGGAATCATCTTGAGTGGTAGTACACAATCAAGTATATTTTTGACTGCAAATTCATTTTTCTGTGTAATATTTGTTAAATTCATAACTCTATTAGCATCAATTACAAGTTCATAAAATTTTGTCAATTTTTCAATTTGCTCATCATTATAGTCTATGTTATATTTATCAAATAACCCTTTTAATATTTGTTGCATATTTAATCCTTTTCAATATTTTATTACACCAATAAAAAAAAGTAAAGTAAAAAACAATGTCACTATTGCCAATTATAAAATTTTGTGTTAGAATTAAATGATGGGAGACAAAGATGAATCAAAAAGAAATATTGCTTAATAATATATTAAATTCTATAGATAAACAAAACTGGGAGGATATCAATCTCAACGAATATATTAAACATATCATTAAACTCGCAGAGTTTTGCTACCACATTCCACCATCATCATATAAAATTTCTAAAAAATCATTTATTTCAATTGTATTATTTTTAGTGATATAACGTAATATTTGAGGATTTTGATCTAAGGCCATACGAAAAGCTGTCCATCGTTTAAATACTGCAATGCATCC
>CAYQLL010000062.1:0-5956 GCA_964418405.1 uncultured Christensenella sp.
AAATTGAACAAGCCAAAAGGCTATATTTGTACTGCAAGTGACGATAGAAATAGAAAAACAATATATGAACTTGTCAAAAGTCCAGTAAGACTATTTTCTATTGGTAGACTTGACTATAATACTGAAGGGCTAATAATCCTTACAAATGACGGAGATTTGGCACAAAAAATCAGTCATCCATCACATGAAACTGAAAAAGAGTATATTGTTAAAATTGAAGGCGAGATAAAAGAGAGCGAACTTGCAGTTTTAAGAGCAGGTGTTGTTGAAAATGGAAAACGTATGCCAAAGGCAAAAGTTGAATTACTTGAAACAAAAGATAACACATCAAGACTAAGCGTTATCATACACGAAGGTCAAAACAGACAAATCAGGCGTATGTTTGAGTGTATTGGGAAAACAATAATACTTCTAAAAAGGGTTAGAATTGGCAATATCAAACTTGGCGGACTTAAACGCGGAGAATACAAAAAATTGAGTGATGTTGAACTTTTCTATCTTTTGGGTGAATAGTATGGATATTATCGTTATTGGGGCGGGAGCAAGCGGTCTTTTTGCTAGTGGTGGTTGCGCTAAAAAGGGAAATAATGTAACACTTATTGAAAGAAATGAAAAAGTTGGAAAAAAATTGTACATAACAGGCAAGGGCAGATGTAATATAACAAACCTTTGCTCTTTTCAAGATTTTCTCGAAAACGTGCCAACTAACCCCAAATTTTTGTATAGTGCAATATCTTCGTTTTCATCATATGACACAATGCATTTTTTTGAAGAGCATGGGCAAAAACTCAAAGTTGAAAGAGGGAATCGTATTTTTCCAGAAAGCGACAAGTCAAGTGATATAATCAAGACACTTCAAAATTATTGCAAAGAAAATGGTGTGGATATAAAACTAAGCGAACAGGTTTTGGACTGCTATAAGAATAATCAAACAAACAAATTTATTGTAAAAACAACAAAAGGCGTCTATGAATGTGATAAACTAATTTTTTGTACTGGCGGAAAATCTTATAGTGCAACTGGAAGCGACGGCTTTTCATATAAACTTGCAAAAAAGTTTGGGCATACAATTGTTGAGCCAAAGCCTGCACTTTGTCCAATAAAACTTAAAGATAGGTGGACAGTAAATGTTGAAGGACTTTCACTTAAAAATGTTACACTTTCGGCATATAGCAAAAATAAACTAATAAAGTCTGAGTTTGGAGAAATGCTATTCACATCGGATGGAATTAGCGGACCAATAGTTTTAACACTTTCTAGTTATATAAATAGATACAAAGATATAAGCCTTAGTTTAGACTTTAAGCCTGCATTATCTTATGATATGCTTGATAAAAGACTGCTACGCGAATTTGACGCTAATAAAAATAGCCAGATTAGTACAGTTATGAAAAATTTACTCCCCAAAAATCTTGTTGCAATATTTTTAGATAGTAATGGTGTTGATGGCGACATAAAGGTAAACACTATAACAGTTGAACAAAGGAATAAGATTGTACGCAGATTAAAAAATTTTTCTTTGAAATTTGATAGTCTTTATGACATAAACTATGCTATAATCACAAGTGGTGGAGTTAGTGTAAATGAGGTCAACCCAAAAACAATGGAAAGCAAACTTGTAAGTAATTTGTATTTCGCTGGAGAAATTTTGGATGTTGATGCATTAACAGGTGGATTTAATTTACAAATCGCATTATCCACAGCAAATTGTATTGTAAAAGGAGTATAATATGGTAATAGCAATGGATGGCCCAGCATGTGCGGGCAAGTCAACACTTGCGGTTTTAACTGCTAAAAAACTAAATGTAAATTTTCTTAACACTGGTATGATATTTAGGGCAATCGCATATCTTTTAACTTACAAAAATATTGATATAAATAACATTGATGATGTGAAGAATACTATAAAGGCAAGTAATATAGATGTTGAGTATATTGATGGCGAACAAGTAGTGTATGTTTTTGGAATTGACACAAGACCATATATATCTTTGCCAGAGATTAGTCAAAAATCTTCGGCATATTCTCAAATTCCCGAAATAAGAGAAATTGTTAGTTCAATTCAACATAAATTCGCGGAAAAATACGATCTCGTGATCGAAGGGCGAGATATTGGAACAGAAGTTTTTCCAAATGCAAAATACAAATTTTTTGTAACAGCAAGCGTTGAAGCAAGAGCATTAAGGAGATTTGAAACTCTAAAAGAAAAAGACGAAACTTTAACTTTGGAGCAAGTAAAACAAGCTATCATAGAAAGAGATTACAACGACACAAACAGGAAAATAAGTCCGCTTAAAAAAGCAAATGATGCGATTGTTATTGACACATCAAATGACTCTATTGGGCAAAGTTTGGAAAAGATTGTTTCATATATTGAGGAGAAGTAATGTTTTATTATATAATGAAAATTTTGGCATTTATACCATTGTGGATATTTTGCCCAACAATTATCAAGGGTAAGAGGAATATTCCAAAAGGCAAATGTATTTTTGTTATCAATCACAGAAGTAATTTTGATGCGCTAATAATTTTGAATATGATATGGCGCAGACAATATGTGCTTTGCAAAAAAGAAGCATTCAAACATTTTCCAACTCGTTGTATTCTAAAAGGTATGGGTGCAATTCCTGTGGATAGGCAAAAAGTTGAACTATCAACCTTAAAACAATGTTTTTTTGTACTCGGTAAGGAAAAAGTGCTAACAATTTTTCCAGAAGGCACAAGAAATAAGACAAATGAACCACTATTAAAGTTAAAAGACGGGGCTGGGATAATTGCACAAAAAACAAATTCACCAATTGTGCCAATTTGGATAAAAAAGAAGCAAAAGCCATTTTGTTTTAATACAATTTATGTTGGCGAGTCTTTTTATATCACAAAAGAAGACAAAAATTCAAATGAGATTATTAGTCAAAAAATGTTAGAACTAAAAAAATAGTACATACACTAAAACGGAACAAAAATCATAGGTTTCGTTTTTTTTGTAAAATTTTTGAAATTTTATTATTTGAAACATTAGACATTATTGTATAATTTTGATAAACTATAAATGTATAGAAAAAAGTTTTTTATTTATAATAGAAAACTTTATGCGTTAAAATAGGAGAAAATATGGAAGAAGTAAAATTTAATTTGGATGCTATTGACAAAACTTTCACAAAATACAAGAAAAATGAGATTTTTGATGGTGTCGTTGTTTCCAAAAGGGATAATGGGGTAATTTTTAATATTGGTGGTAAAAGTGATGCTTTTATTGAAAAGTCTGATTTCAAAGATTTTGAATGTGTAAAAATTGGTGACCGCTTTAAGGTTGCAATTCTTGGCACTAAAACCGATGATGGAATGATTATGGTATCCAAAAACATAGCCGATAATGTTATTATTGGCTCTCAAACTGCTGAAAAACTTAAAATAGGCTCACAATTTACTTTTTTTGCAACTGATGTAAAAGATAATTGCCTTGTGTCAAAGATGGGAATATACAACATTGTTGTGCCATATTGCGAAATTGATACCGCGCCACGAAACATAAATTACTACCTAAACAAACAATTCGAAGCAATTGTGACGGAAATAGATAAAGAAAAAAGACTTATTGTTTGTTCAATAAGAATACTAAAAGAGCAACAAAAAGAAACACAGGAAGCAACGTTTTGGAACAGCGTGTTTATAAATAAAGTAGTTGAAGGGACGGTTGAAAAAATATTGCCATATGGTGCGTTTGTGTCTGTTGGTGGTGTTTCATGTTTTATTCATATATCTGATATTGCATACGAACACATAAACGATATAAATAACTATCTTAAAGTTGGTGAAAAATATACATTTAGGGTTATAACAATAGATAAACTGCAAAAGCGCGTTTCTCTTGGACTAAAACAACTCACAGAAAACCCCAAAACTGCATATCTTAAAACTTTGCATATCGGCGACAAACTCTCTGGTACTGTATCAAAAATACTTGCCTTTGGTGCAATTATAAAACTTGATAATTGTGGTGTAGATGGTTTGTTGCATGTTTCAGATGCGACACAACATAACGATAAGCGTATCTATCAAATTGTAAAACTTGGGCAAAAAATTGAAGTTGAAGTAAAAAGCATTGACATAAACAGAAATAGATTGTCTTTTAGGTTTTAAATATAGAAACATACAAAAAACCTATCAATGTATGGTATTTGATAGGTTTTTTTGTTTATTCGTCTAATTTTTTTTCGACACTATCAATTTGGTCCTGAATTTTTTTCATTTCCAATTTTCTATTTAACTCATCAAGTCTTTTTTTAAGCAAAAGTTCATCGTTAAAGTTTGGAGTGTCCGCCATTGAATCAAGTGTTATAGATGTGTTTTTATAAAGTTTTGTAAGACTCAATCCAAGCAAGAAATTAATTATTAATATAAGTTCACACCCAAACACCAAACTGATAGGTAGAATATAGGAAGTATAGTCCGAAAAAATTATCGGTTTGTAGTAGTAATAAACCGCTAAAACAACCAAGGCAACAATAGTGTTAAAAATTATAAAAAACAAAAATTGACCAAGCCTATATTTGTTTTTAAGTCTTTTTGTGGTGCTTACATCACTTACAATGTAAAGAAGAATCAAAAACACCATACTAAGAATACTGATGTCAAGCCAAAGCACTGAATTTGTTTTTATGTTAAGTTTATCAATCTCTAAATAAATTGTTAATCCAAGCACTAAAATTGAGAATAAGATTATTGTTCTGTAAACTAACGAAATTAATTTTCTTTTTTGTTTATTTTCCATAATTTTCCCCTTATTGCTTTCAATATACCATTTTTTTTTATTTTTGTCAATAATCGTATAAAAACGCTTGTGAAAATTATTAAAATGTTATATACTACTTACGGAGATTAAATGAAAACAGTACTCGTTACAGGTTCATCCAAAGGAATAGGCAGAGAAATTGTTAAACATTTTTCTAATCGCGGTTATAGTGTTGCAATAAACTACAATAAGTCAAAGGTAGATGCGGAAAGTTTGTTTGATGAAATAGTTTCAAATAAAGGCATTGCAATAATCTATAAAGCTGATGTTTCAAATGAAGAAGAGGCAAAATCAATGGTTGATGAAATAATAAAAGAGTATGGACATATCGATGTTTTGGTGAATAATGCTGGAATATCCTCAAAAGGATTACTGATTGAAGAAGATAACAACACAACAAAGCAACTGATTGAAACAAACTTAATCTCAGCAATCAATATGTGTAAGTATGTTATTCCGCATATGCTTGACTATGGCAAGGGTAGTATAGTCAATATCTCGTCAATTTGGGGAAATGTTGGAGCTAGTTTAGAAACAACATATTCCGCATCGAAGTCGGGGTTAATTGGCTTAACCAAAGCACTTGCAAAGGAATATGGTTACAACCATATAAATGTCAATTGTGTTTGTCCGGGCGTGATTGACACAGAAATGAACAATAATTTGTCACCAAAGGAAAAGCAAGATATCATCTCCCAAATTCCAGCAGGTAGACTTGGAACGGCTGATGATGTTGCAAGACTTATACGCTTTTTGACAAGTGATGAAAACGATTATATAAACGGACAAGTAATCACAATAGATGGTGGATACACTTTATAATACACACAAAATATTGTATCTATCAAAAGTATGCTACTGTGGCTCAGTCGGTAGAGCAACGCATTCGTAATGCGTGGGTCGGCAGTTCGAATCTGCCCAGTAGCTCCATTTTATTATAGGAAGGGTAAGTTGAAAAAGGTTTACTTAGATAATTCAGCAACGACAAAAGTAACTTCAAAGGTAAAGCGAGCAATGTTACCTTTTTTTTCTAATATATACGCAAATGAAAGTAGTGCCCATAGTTTTGGTAGGCAAGCGAATAGTTATGTTGAAAAAGCGAGAAATGTATTAGCTAAGATAATCAACTGTAGCACAAATGAAGTTTATTTTACATCAAGTGGC
>CAYQLL010000063.1:0-5825 GCA_964418405.1 uncultured Christensenella sp.
TCGGTGTGACACATAGCACTAACATAGTGCGTTTGCATTGGGGGATATGCTCGCCATTTTCACTGGCTAGATATGACACAACCTAAGCCAAGTGCGTTTGGTTTCGGAGATTTGTGGGCAAACTACAAATGAAAGTTTAGCGATAAGGTTTAGCACCTTGATTTGTGGCAAGAAAAGTATATTAGTTGGTAGGTTTTTGACATCTCTTGCAAAAATTGTTTCGCGCATTGGGTTTTATTATCGTCCAAATTAACAAAAGGATCGTCAAGAATAATAAATGGTTTTTCTTTTTCAAATAGAGTGTCAATTAAAGCCAAGCGCATGCATAGGTCTATAACATTTTTATAGCCCTTACTATAGTAATCTACCTCTCTGTATTTTCCATACTCTTCAAATGAAATATTGAAATCCGTGTCCAGTTTAAGATTTTCAAAATCTTTGCTTGCGATAAGTTTTAGAAATTTATTTAGTCCACTCTTTATTGGTTGCACAAACTTTGTCGCTAAACTTTCATTTGCGTTTTTTAGATATTTTTGTGCGTTTTTAATGGCATTAAACTCTTCTTTTAGGTCATGCAGAGTGTTTTCAAGGTTTTCTTTTTCACTTTCTAAATCATCCAAAGCGGATATATTATCTTGAATTTTATTGATTTTTGCAATTAAATCGGACTTATTTTCTCTATGATAATCTATTTGAGTTTGATATTGATTTTCTTGCATTTGTAATTCGCTAATATCTACATTTGTGTAATAATTTTCGTCAATATCAAAATTTTTCTCTTTCTTAAAAGTATCTAACTCATCTTGTTCGTGTCTTAGTTTTTCTTTTAAGTTTGCAAGATTTAGAATTGTTTGTTTTATATATGTCAAGTTATCTAAGTAACTTTTCTCTTCGTCAATATTAAATTGAATGAGATAGTTCTCAAGTTTTTCTTTTTCGCTTTGAATTATATTTTGCAACGATGTATTTTCTTTTACAGTGTTTTCTTTTTGTTGCTTTATGATTTCAAATTCTTGTCTGTTTTTAATTATATTATCCAGTGCTATACTATAATCTGTGTCCTTTGCTTCAAAATGATGTATAAATTCTTCTATTTCATTTTGCAGGCTTAGAATTTCACTTTGAGTGTTTTGCAACTGTTTATAATTGATATTGCTTAGGTTTTTAGTTTTTTCATTAATCATATTAACTAAGTACATAAAACCAGACGCTAACAACAAAACCCCACCAACAACAAACAATACGACTGCCATCATTAAAAAAGTTTTAAGTAGCACAGCACCTGCAATTAAACTTAGTATCGACAATAATGCCAGTATGCTAAGTATCCCTAATTTTTTGTTGCTTTTAGACCCACTTTGTTGACTATACGCCATGCATTCAGTTTGACTTTTTAGATTGTCATAATTTACGATATTATCGCTTATGTGTTTAGTTTTTTCGGCTGTCGGAATGTTATTTTCACCGCCAAAATATTTTATTAAAGCATCAAATCTATCATTTACATATTTATTTTCTTTGCTTAATCTTATCTTCTCTTCGCATTGATTAATTTTTTTAGCACTATCGATATATGTGCCTATCTCGGTTATGCTTGTATTTATTCCATTCAAAACACGCTCATTTTCTTTGAGAGCGTTAGTGGTTGCTGTTATTTGATTATTTAGTTTATCGTAAAGTTCTTTGTTGGCAACTTTTTGTTGCACCTTGCTATATTCTTTGATTTGCTTTTTGATTTTTTCTTGGTCATGTAAACCTTTATCAATATTATTATCGCATACATCAACCTGTTTTTGGATTTCTTCAATTGATAATGCACTTGAATTTAATTCACTTATTTGCCCCAACATATCTTCAATTTTACTTTCAATTGTTTGAATTTGACCGGTCCCTTTATTGTTAAATAGCAACACTCTTTTTTTGTCAAGCCTTTCATGTGCATCTTCGTAATTATATTTATCTGTTGTCCCTTGAATTAAGTTTGTTAATTTATTTGAAATACTTTCGTTAATGCTTGAATTTAATGCTTTTTGGGGAATGAACAAACATCTTTCAAATGCTTCCTCGTCTATGTCAAAAATTTGCTCTCCAATGTCCTCGGCATAATCTTTTGATTGTTTGCCCGTATCAATGTCGATAAGCGAAAATGTGTCATCGGCATTGTTTTTACCAAAGAATCTCTCTATGCGATATTGTTTGCCACCTATCTCAAATTCAATATTCCCGCCAAAATTCCCACCTTGCCATGGCATATATTTTTTCCGTTCGTTTTCATCCAAATTCCTTTTGGTTGTTGATGGTAAACCATAGAACATAGATTTAATGAATGTAGCAAATGTGCTTTTCCCCCAGCCGTTTTCTTCTTTAATACTATTAAAGCCAGCAAAAAACTCAAAATCAAAATTTTTTAATTTGCCAAAATTTTCAATATGACATTTTATCAGTCTCATTTTACAAATCCTCCCCAAGTAGCGATTTTAAACCAACAAGTATTGTTTGTTCCTTTTCTTCATCTTTTAGGTTTGAAGATAAAACTTGTCTTATAAACTCTCCTCTAAGTGAAATGTCTTTTTCGACATCTTTCAAAGTTACTTCCATAATTGACTCGTCTTTTATTTTGACAAAATAAAACCTTTCCAACTTTTGCTCAAGCATACCAAGGTGCTTGTCTAATTTTATGTTGTACTTTCCTTTTAGTGTCACTTTTAACAAATTATCTGAAGAAAACTGTTGAGTCTGCTTTAATATCTCGTTTTCAATATCAAACCAATTATCATAGCCAGTGATATCAATAGAATATTCAATTAATTTTCTTTTGGCAAACGGAATAAATTTAGAAGTAAGGCACTTATTATCTATATCCAACAAAACAAATCCCTTATCATTGCACTCATCAAAACCACGACCTTCTAAACAACCTGAATAACAATACGTACCTCTTTTGTCTAATTTATCTTGGATGTAATAATGAATATGACCGAGTGCCAAATAGTCTATATTTTTGTTTTTTAATTTTGTTAGATTTATTGTTTCAGTCTTTTCTTTTGAATCGTATTTGTTAATTTGTCCATGCATAACCACAATGTTGACATCATTTGGACCAAGAATTAAAGTGTTGTAAATGATCGAAACATTATTCGCATCAATATATGCACCGGTTATTTTAATATCGTCATAATCAAAAGTTGTCCATTTATTGCCAAAAACTTTCAAGTTTTGGGGCATTTCTTCAATTAAAGATATAAAATTGTTTTCGTCGTGATTACCACTTAAATATAAAAAATCTACACTTGGATTTTTAATAATAGTATTCAAAACTCTAGTTTTTGTGAGATTTGTTATTCGTGCCGTGTCAAACATATCACCCGCAATGATTATACCCCTCACACCATTTTCAGTGGCATATTCAACCATTCTCTCGAATGTGTTAAGAATCTCTTTTTTGCGTTCTTTTGCTTTTTGAGCCGATAGATTTGTCTGCATTTTGCTATCCAAGTGAATATCTGCACAATGAATGAATTTCATAATAATACTCTCCCTATTAAGTTTAGTATATCATAATTTAACTAAGTTGGCACATTTTTTTGCAAAATTTATTGCGACACTTATATTTTCGCCAACTATTTAGTTTTGCTTAAAAATACACTCACTTTATTTGTGTGCTTTCAGACAAAACTTCCGATAAGGAAAGATATATTTTTCTGATTATTATAAAAAATATTTTTGAAAATGTAACATAGTGTGCTAAAATATGTGTACAATAGGTATTGATAGGGGCAGTATGTACATTTTCAAAAGGCATAAAAAAACAAAAATAGGGATAGCATTTGGCGGTGGCGGAGCAAGAGGATTTACACATCTTGGAGCGATTAAAGCATTTGAAGAATATGGGATAAGACCGTCAGATTTTTCCATGATTGTTGGCACAAGTGCGGGCAGTATCATTGGTGCTTTTTATGCAAGTGGAGCTACATATAGTGAAATGCTAGAAGTTGCAAAGTCAATTGAAGTTTCTGAGATTAGAACAACCAAAATTCCTTTTATGCCATCAAAAACTGATGGCATTGAAGATATAATCAAAAGAAATTTCGGGGATATTAACATTGAGGACTTATCACTACCTTTCGCATGTGTTGCAACTGATCTTAAAACCACAAAAGAAGTCGTTTTTAAAAAGGGGAATTTGGCAAAAGCTGTTGCAGGCAGTTGTGCTGTTCCTGGCATATTTGTGCCAGTCGTTTACGAAAACTATCACTTGGCTGATGGTGGACTTAGAAACAACATCCCCACCAACATCCCCAAAAAATTTGGTTGCGACTATGTTGTTGGCGTGGATGTGAACAAGTATCGGACGTATGGCACACCAAGTCTAAAAGTTATTGATGTCTTGCCAGCAACTGTTAGGATACTTTTGCAATCAAGTTCACTTCGTGGATACCTTAGCGCCGATGTTATGATTGGACCAGAGACCAAAAAGTTCAGTTCAACTCGTGCTAAAGACGATGATATGATGAATATGATTGAAGAAGGGTACAAAGAAACGATAGACAAAATGCCCCAAATTTTGCGACTTCTTAGTCGTAAACCGCTAAAACGCAAGATAAAAAAACAACACCTAGAAGAGGAAATGGTAATAAATGAGTAAACTTAAGATAACCAAAACGCGAATATTTGTTTTTGTATTGTGTTCTATCTTAATTTTTTCCACGCTATTTTTCTATAAACCTTGCGAGAAGTGGTTAAATGATATTTTTTATCGTGAGCCAGCAATAGTACTTAATGATTGTGAACTAACTTTGCACTTTATTGATGTTGGGCAAGGTGACAGTATTTTAATAAATTTTCCAGACGACAAAGTTATGCTTGTTGACACGGGACCAAATAATTCAAGTGAGAAACTTTTGCAGTACCTTGGCAGTTTTTACAAGTCAAGGCAAGACAAAGTGCTAGATTATCTTGTTGTAACTCACGACGACGAGGACCACTATGGCGGGGCAAGTGCAGTACTTGCCACTTTTGATGTACAAAATTGTTTCCGTCCAAATGTTTTCACAAGTGCGGAGGCGGAAGAAAAGGGGTTTATTGATGTTTCAATAAACAATAATAGTTCATATAAAACATTTATTCAAACTCTCAAAAATGAAAAAGAAAATGGTTGCAATGAATATTACAACAATAAAGTATTATCCGATTTACCAGATTTTATAGGCAAAGACTATTTGCTAACATTTCTCACACCGCTTGACGAAAAGTGTGACGAGTCGAATGATTATAGTGCAGTTATTCAAATAGAGTATAAAAATAGAAAAATTTTGCTAACTGCCGATGCCGAGGATAACATTGAAGAAAGACTTATTACACTTTATCAAGAAAGTTTGCAAAGTGATATTCTAAAAGTTGGACACCACGGGAGCAAAACTTCAACAACAAGTGATTTTTTAAAGTCAGTCAAGCCAAGTTATGCCATAATTAGTGTCGGTAAAGACAATGACTACAAGCACCCAAGTGACGAAGTTGTCGCAAGACTAAACGCAACTGTTGGAAAAGATAATATCTACAGAACTGACACACAGGGCAACATAATAATTGGGCTCGATGGCGACAACACCACCTTCGGCAAGGCAAACATTGTGATAAAAACAAACAAAGTTACAAACATAAAAGTGCAAGTTTATTGGTGGTGCTTTATAACCTTTATGGAAGTTGGTTTCTTTTGCATTGTATTTTTTACAAATTTCAAGAAAAAAGGTAAAAATGAAGAATAATAATTATATAAACTATAGGAAGTAATTTTGAAACAAGTTCAAAATTAGTGCTAACGCACT
>CAYQLL010000064.1:0-5513 GCA_964418405.1 uncultured Christensenella sp.
TAGCAAATAAAAATTTTAACTTGCTTAAAATTTTACATCACATAGTTTATAATATGTTCTATGATTGCAGTAGTTTAATCAACCTAAATATCAGCAGTTTTGATTTGAGCAAAATTACAAGTACTTCGAATTACAAGAATGTGTTTACTTCCTGCACAGCTCTAGCCACTATCTCTTGCCCAACCAACATTAATAGTCTGAGTATATCCTTGCCAAGTGGCACTTGGACTTGGGTTGATGCTAGTGGCGTAAGCCAAGGAACAGTGACAAAATTGCAACAAGGCGGGACACTGACGAAAACGACACAATAGGCATAATATAAAAGACAAAGTTTGAAATAATCTGATTAGATTAAATTAAACTTTGTTTTTATTTCTTTGTAATATGTGTTGTATTGAATTTTGAGATGTGCTAAAATAAAAGCGGAGAAAATATGAAAGTTTTGTTTGCAAGTTTTAATCAAGGAAAAGTTAATGTATATAAACAAATGGTTTTGGGGAGTAATATTGAGTTTGTGTCACTTAGTGAAATAGGTTGCACACAAAAAGTTGAAGAGAGCGGGAAAGACACCATTGAAAATGCCATAATCAAGGCAAAGTTCTATCACGAACTTACTGGGATGCCTGTTGTTGCAAATGACAGCGGGCTTATTGTGGAAAAGTTTTCAAAAGAAAAACAGCCAGGAGTTTTTGTTAGACGCTACAAGAATAAAGAAATGAGCGACGAAGATATGATTGCACTATATGAAAAGTTGTTCAACGAAGTCGGTGGCGAAAGTAATGGTGTTTTTTTGGTCGCACTGGCAATTATAGATAGCACGGGAAAACTTTATTCCAAGCAATTTTATTACGATACATATTTTAGATGTCCACCTTGCAAAGTGCGAGTTAAAGGTCTGCCACTTAGGTCTTTTGAGTATGATAAAATTAATGGGAGATATTGGGCGGAAGAAACAATAGAAGAGCAAAACAAAAGTGAAGGCGAGGATGTTGATTTGCAAAAAGAGTTTATTTTGGAAAAATTGCTTAAAAAATAAATATTTTTTCAAAAATTTTTAGATTTTGCTTGAAAAATGTTAATAAATATAGTATAGTAAAAATACTAAAATAATTTTTTAATTAAATATGGTGAAAATTTTATGATGTTTAGAAACTCGCTTAAACTATTTGTTGCAAACTTTTCCGTGTTTTGGAAACTTTTGTTTTATAAGTTGATTGTACTTGGAATTTGTGTTGCATTACTCATTCCAACTTTTGATTCATTTTCTGTTGCATTTGGCAGTGTTGGGTTTTGGGATAAGTTTACAAGTTTTGCAAATGACACAATGTTTTCAAACACGCCATCATTTTTTAATAACATATTTATTTTAGTAGATTTATTTTTGCAAGCAATAAAATATATGTTTTCATACAATCTTTTGGCTATTATTTATGCTATGATAGTTGTATTATTTGTGTTGCCTTTTTTGATGAATCTTTCGGCAATTCCGACTGGCGAGGGGTTGTACTCATATATGTCAAGTTTATCCAAGTCCAGTTTTGTTGGCACGCTTATTGCAAGAATGGGCAAGTCTATGCTCTATGCTTTACTAAGAACACTACTTTTAATTCCATTTATTGCATTTATGGTGGTAACAATGTACTACTTGCTCAAAGTTGCAACCATAAACAACATCTTGGCAATTTTTATACCAATTTTGTCAACAATATATTTTGCAATTTGTATGTCGCTTATGATGACAACTTTTTGCGGATGGATGCCAGCAACGGTAGTGTTTAATGTGTCGCCAATAAAGGGACTAAAAAAAGGACTAAAAGCGGTTTTTAGAAGGTATTTTAGAGTACTATCTTGCATATTTATGATGGTGCTTATCACAACGATGTTTACTTTTATGCTAACAACATTTTCACTTATTATATTGTTCCCACTTTGCTCTGTTGGTGTGATTATGCTTGAAATGGTGATGTTTTTTGAAAGTCAGGGTATGAGATATTATGTCGACCTTGACACAATAATAACGCCAAAGAAATTGGAACAATGTGACAAATTTTGCAAAGTTAAAGATATTATCTAAATTTGTGTAAATATCACAAAAGATGTAATGCAAGCAATACTTGTAAATTTTTTAATGAAAAAGGAGAAAAAATGAATTCAGACGATAAAATAATACAAGAACTAAAAAATTTAATTTCAAAAAAGGAAGATAGTGTGGCAGTAGATCAAAGAGAAAGTGAAATTAAACCACTTCCCCAAAAGGATGAAACACAAAAAACTCAAAAAAGAAGTGTAAATCATACAAAAAAAATTGACACACACAAAGAGCAAAACACAAAGAAAGTGGAAACAAAAGAAGCACAAGAAGTGACTGTCAAAAAGCAAGACACCAGCAAAAAAGTTAAAATAACATTCTTAGGCGGTGTTGGCGAGATTGGGAAAAATATGACCGCAATTGAGTATGGCGACGATATGATCGTTGTTGACTGCGGAATGAGTTTTCCAGACGACGACCTTCCGGGTGTTGATGTTGTTGTGCCAGATATATCTTATCTTGTAAAAAACAAAGACAAACTCAAAGCGTTTGTGATAACCCACGGCCACGAAGACCATATTGGAAGCATACCTTTTGTGCTTAGCGATGTAAATGTTCCAATTTATGGGACAAAACTTACGCTTGCTCTCATTGAAAACAAACTAAAAGAATATCCAAAACTAAAATATAAACTTATTGCAGTAAAACCAAAACAAGTTCTAAAAATTGGGAACTTTGCAATTGAATTTATCAATGTAAATCACTCAATTGCTGGGGCACTTGCACTGTGCATAAACACACCTTGCGGGAATATTATTCACACGGGCGACTTCAAAATTGACTTTGAACCAGTAACGGGCGAAACAACCGATCTTACGCGTTTTGGCGAACTAGGCAAAAGAGGGGTTAACCTTCTTTTGTGCGAAAGTACAAACGTTTGCCGTAAAGGCTACTCGATGAGCGAGTCAAATGTTGGCAGGGTTATGGACACTATTTTTGAAAAGCATCCAAACAACAGACTAATTGTTGCAACTTTTGCATCTAATATCCAAAGAATGCAACAACTTTTGGACCTTGCGGAAAAATACAAGAGAAAAGTCGCATTTTCAGGCAGAAGTATGCTTAATGTGAGCGAAGTAGCGATGAAACTTGGCGAACTTAACTACAAAAAAGAGAACATAATCGACATAGATAAAGTGTCGAAATATGACGATAAAGAAGTTTTGATTATGGCAACAGGAAGTCAAGGCGAGTCAATGAGTGCCTTGTCAAGAATGGCAAATGGCGAATTTAAGGGCGTCGATTTGGACGATAACGATTGTATAATTTTGTCGTCGTCGCCAATTCCGGGCAACGAAAAGTCAGTTTATGGACTAATCAACACACTTTTCAAAAAAGGTGCGGATGTAATCTATGACGAACTTGCCGAAGTTCACGCATCTGGACACGCTTGCCAAGAAGAGATAAAAATTATTCACAACCTAACAAAACCAAAGCATTTTATGCCAATTCACGGCGAGTATAGACACCTAAAACAGCACAAAGAACTAGCCCTAAGTCTTGGCGAAGATGCACGAAATATCATTTTGCCAGAACTGGGACTTCAGGTTGAGATGTCGCAAAACTCAATAAAGAAAGTTGGCTATGTTCAAGCAGGACTAAGACTTGTTGACGGCTCTGGCGTGGGTGACTTGTCTAGTGCAGTGCTCAGGGATAGAAAACAACTCAGCGAAGAGGGTGTTTGCGTTGCCGTTGTTAATCTTTTGCCAACAAAAGACCTTGCAACTGACCCATTCATCATAACTCGTGGTGTTGTGTATAACGACGAAGCGGACGACTTTAATCAAGATGCCCGAGGGTGTCTTGCACAACTATTTAGAACAGTTGATATAAAAGACCTTGACCAAGCGGAAATTAAAAATCAAGTAAAACGCACACTTTCAAACTTTATCTACAAAAGAACAAAGCGTAGACCACTTATTTTGACCGTTGTGATGATGTAATAACTTTTATAAGTTAATATCAAATCTTATTATTTTAAGATGTTATTTATCACAAAACTTTTTGAGTGGCAAAAAGTTTCAAAAACCATAAAAGGACAAAATATGGAATATCTTGACAAGTTAAGAGAGCAAGCAAAAGAAAAATATATACCTATCATCAAAGATGATGGGTGTGAATTTTTGGTGGAGTTTTGCAAACAAAATAATTTTCAAAACATTTTGGAGATTGGAACGGCGGTTGGATATTCTGGCTCAAAAATGCTTCTTTGCTTACAAAATGCACACCTCACAACAATTGAAATTGACAAAGAAATGTATGACAAGGCAAAAGTAACTTTTGAAAACTTGAATTTAACTAATCGCGTAACCCAAATTTTGGGCGACGCAAAAGAGATAATAAAAACCCTTGACACAAAATTCGACTTCATCTTTATGGACGGGCCAAAAGGGCAATATCTAGCATACTATCAAAGTCTTTTGGACTTGCTAAATTGTGGTGGATACATTTTGTGCGATAATGTGTATTTTCACGGACTTGTCTTGGGCGAAGAATTTGTTAAGCACAAACTTAGAACTATTGTTGTAAATATGCGAAAGTTTTTGGACTTTATCCAAAACGACAAAAGAGTGAATGTACAAATTTTGGATAAAGCGGACGGAATTGCAATAATTCAAAAAAAATAATGAAAAAATAGTGGAAAAATATGTAAAATTTATATATTTTTCTTTTTTTTATTATGTAAAATCAATTTATTTTGTTATAATAAAAATATGGAAATTGAAATAATAAAATATTTTCAAAGTCTAAAAACCCCGTTATTTGACGCTATTATGTGGTTTTTTACAAGTATGGCGAGCATTTATTTTGTAATTTTATTATTTATTTTTTTGTATTTTTTTAGTAAGAAAAAATATTCTTTTATTTTTAGTATTTGCACGGCTTTTAATGTTGGAATAAATTATTTATTAAAAATAATAATAAATCGCAAAAGGCCATATGAAATATCAAGTGAAATTATCAACGTCACAAACTCACTTGGGAAAAGTATGCCAAGCGGACATATGGTTTGTGCAACAACAATTGTAATTTTTTTGCTACTAATTTTTTGGAAAAAACTTGACAGCAGGGGTAAAAAATCGCTTGCCATAATTTTTGGCATTATATTTTTGCTCTTAGTTGGCGTGTCAAGAATGTATTTTGGACAACACTATCCAACCGACTTAATCGCGGGCGTGGGTGTGGGAACTATTTTGACTGTTTGCGAAATTTTTATTTTAATGCAAATATATAAGCAAAAAAAAGTTTAATGTTTGCATATATGAATGTTTGATTTATTTTAAGTTTTGTTATATAATACAGCGAAAAGGAAAAATATATGCAAATTGAAGTAATATCCGAAAATGCACAAATGACAATGCAAATTGCCGAAAAGTATGCTCAAAGCATAAAATCGCCAGTTGTAATTTCGCTTGTTGGCGAT
>CAYQLL010000065.1:0-5495 GCA_964418405.1 uncultured Christensenella sp.
ACTAATTTCTTTTGTTGTTTGATTAGTGTTCTATTCTCATTAAAAATGATGTCACATTTTGGATTTTATGTCAAGCGATTTTACAAAGTTTTTTTGTTTTTTTCAACTTTTTTTTGCCCAAGGCGAGTTTTTGCGTTTTTTGACTTCATTTTTCTATTTTAGTTTGTGCAAGATTTTGGGTTTTATGAGATTCTTCCCGGGTCGACGCGTTGGTGCTGGGTCAGAATGACAGATGAGTGCGAACATATTACTCCTATACTGGGGGACACACTCGTGCCATTGGCACTCGGTGTGACACGCGGGCGGTGGCTTCGAAGAACTGCTTTCGTGTCTTCCCGAGCATCTGACAAGTTGCGAGAGAATCTCCTGATAGGGTTTAGCCAAGTGCGTTTACACTGGGGGATATGCTCACCTACTTTGTAGGCTCGATATGACACACAACAACTTGAGTACGCTCTCAGTGTGTCTTCCCGAGTGGCAAGCATTTGCCACGAGAGGATCTCCCGATAGGGTAAAGTGCGTTTGCACTGGGGGACACATTCCCCGTGCGATGCGGGGTCGGTGTGACACAAATTAAACTATGTGCGTTTATTTAGTTATTACATAAGACGGCGACTTTCTAAGGCACGCGTGAGTGTTACTTCGTCGGCAAATTCAAGTTCACTGCCCATACTCACACCTTGGGCAAGACGAGTGACTTTCACGCCAAGTGGAGAAAGTAGTCTTGAAATATATAGCGCAGTGGCGTCACCTTCAACATCGGGATTGGTTGCCATAATCACTTCTTTTGTGCCATATTTTTGAATACGCTCCACAAGTTCTTTTATGCGGATATCGTTTGGCCCGCGATTTTCAAGCGGACTTATTGTTCCATGCAAAACATGAAAAACACCATCATAATTTTTGACTTTTTCCATTGCAACAACATCTTTTGGTTCTTTTACAACACAAATAACTTGCTTGTCTTTTTTCAAGCAAGTTTCACATATCTCTGTTTCTGAAAAGTTTCCACATTCCTTGCAAAACTTTATCTTCTTTTTCGCGTCCAAGATTGCGTTTGCAAAGTCCTCAACTTCGCTCTCAGTGGAATTTAGCACACTGTAGGCATATCTTTGTGCGGTCTTATAACCAACTCCCGGGAGCGAACGAAAAGAATTTATCAATTTTTCCAAACTTTCTATATACATACTAAAATCCTTGTGGCATTTGTGGCATTTTTTCTTGTTCAGCTGTTGTAATTTTGCCAATTGCGTCATTAAATGCGCTGACAATCAAGTCTTCAAGCATTTCAATGTCACTGGCATCCACAACTTCTGGTTTTATTTTCATTGCCTTTGCCCTTTTGTCACCTGAGAGTGTGACTTCCACCATTCCGCCACCTGACGTGCCAACAAAATCGGAATTTATTAGTTCTTGTTTTGCTTGCTCCATTTCTTGTTGCATTTTTTGTGCTTGTTTCATAAGGTTTTGCAAATTTGCTCCACCAAATCCGCCACCAAATCCGCCTCTAAAATTATTCATTATTTATTCTCCTTTATTATATTAATATTATTATCAAAATATTTTTTTAGAATTTGTGTTGTTTTTTCAATTTCTTGCACCTTTTTGTTAAGTCTTATTTCAAATTTTGTTACACCAAGACTTTCAAATGCTTCTTTAAGCTCATTATAGTTTTCTTTTGCCATAAGTAAATCAATAATGTTTTGCGTGTCCACCCACACAACAAGTATTTCACCCTCATATGACACATTGTCAAGGTCGCCACATACAATGTGTAAGATAACTTGATTGTGTTCTCTTAGGTATATTACAACTCTTCCCCAAAGTGTTTGTGCTGAGATATTTTTGTTATTTTGAGTGGTTTTTGTTACGATGTTTCGTTCTTGTCTTAGTTTCGCATTCCCTTTTAATGTGTCAATTAGTTTTTTTTTTCGCTCTCCATTATACAAGAGATTATTGCCGTTTCTATTAGTGTTTTTGGAGAGATTGCATATTTTAGTTCCGCTTCAATCGCCGAAAATATACGCATATTTTCCATAAGTTCTTTTATCTCGCATTCGTTTGCTAAATTTTTGTGAGCGTCGTACATATCCGTGCTAAAACCGAGCATAAGTTTTGCACTGGTGCAAGTTTTTACAACAAGCATATTTCTAAAAGTTATTGTAATGTCTTTTGCCACAAAACTCATATTTTTGCCTTGTCTTTCAAGTTCGCTTAAAGTTTCTAGTGCTACACCAATATCTTTTTCATGAATTGCCTTGCAAATTTTAAGGTTGTTTGTATAGTTTGAATTGCCCAAGATGTCCATAGCGTCTTTTGTTTTTATGTCGCCACCACTATATGCAACTAAACAATCTGCAATGGAAAGCATATCACGGTCACTGCCCTGTGCTGCTTTTGCAATAAGATTGTATGCATCATCTTCGCATTTGATATTTTCTTTTGCGAATATGCTTTTGAGTTGAGCTATTAACACTTCTTCCGCTATAAGTCTAAAATCAAAGCGCATACACCTTGACAAGATTGTCGAAGGAATTTTATACACTTCGGTTGTTGCCAAAATAAATATGATATGTTTTGGGGGTTCTTCCAATGTTTTTAGTAAAGCATTAAAGGCTTTGTCTGAAAGCATATGCACTTCGTCAATAATATACACTTTATACTTGCAATTGACTGGCAAATACTTAACTTTTTCTCTTATATCCCTAATTTCATCGACACCATTGTTTGATGCCGCATCAATCTCAAAGACATCTACGTTATTCGTGTTTTCAAGTGACTTGCAAACTTCGCATTCGAAACAAGGCGAACCATCTTTGGGGTGCAAGCAATTAACTGCTTTCGCAAAAATTTTGGCGGTACTTGTTTTCCCTGTCCCCCTTGAGCCAGTGAACAAGTAGGCGTGATTTATTTTGCCACTTTCTATTTGGTGTTTTAATGTTTGAGTGATATGTTCTTGCCCAACAATCTCATCAAAGGTTTTTGGCCTATATTTTCTGTATAGTGCTTGATACAAATTTTTTCTCCTTTATGTATATATTAAACCAAAACATGTAAAAAATCAAATATTTTGTTTGGCATATTTTATCAAAACAAAAGTTTGTAGTAGTCTTCAAACATATAATCGCGAACGGGATAAATAGAACCATCTGAAAAATGCAAAACAAGTACAGGACTTATTCCGTGATATTCGTCCAAAAACTCAAAGTAAGTTAGTTCTCCACGCTTTATTTTTGATTGCAATTTTTTGTGATAAGAAAAGTATCCCATAGTTTTAGTATGCTAAGTTTGACAAAACTAATTCAAAATGCTAATATCAAATTGGAGAAAAACAAATGAAAATAATACTTGCATCACAAAGTCCAAGACGAAAAGAACTACTAACTAATATGGGGCTTGAGTTTGAAACAATTGTGTCCAGTGTGGACGAGGATATGACTCAAAAAGTCAATTTTGAAAAACTAAGCGAAATTTTGTCAAAACAAAAAGCGCAAGATATTTTTTCAAAAATTCAAGGTGACCGCTTGGTTATTGGCAGTGACTGTATGGTGTACTTTCGTCATCATCTTTTGGGCAAACCAAAATCAAAACAAGATGCTTTTAACACCCTAACTATGCTATCGGGCAAGTGGCACAAGGTTGTTTCGGGACTATGTGTTTTGGTGCAAGATGGAAACAAAAAACGCGAATACATTTGCCACGATGTCACCAAAGTTAAGTTCAAAAAACTTTCCAAGCAAGATATTGAAAGATATCTAACTTTTGACGAATACAAAGACAAAGCAGGTTCATATGCTATCCAAGGTATGGCAGGTATGTTTGTTGAAAAAGTTGTTGGCAATTTATCCACCGTTATCGGCATTCCGACCCACAATCTATTCGATATCCTAAAACAAGAAAATATACTCTAATATGTAAATATACAAAAAATATGGCAGGCGAGCCATATTTTTTTGTGTGCTAGGTTTGAATGTTTTTGTTAAACAGCTTGAGTTAGTGTAAGCGGAATGCTAAAAGTTTTGTTAGAAATTGCGACTGTTGGGTCAATTAAGTACACATAATACACAAGAGTAGTGTCACCTTCTTTTGCTATGGATGTTTTGTTATTCGTGTCTGCAACAACATTATAGTTCGCACCTTCGCTAATACCAAAATTACCAAGAGCAATGTTAACTCCAACATCTTTTTGGATAGTCGAAATATTGATGCTAACTTTCCACGCCGTTGAGTCGTTAAAACTAATGCTTAAATTGGCCGTTCCAGTTGTGACATCGTTGGCAATATTCCCAGAGTCGTATGTTGTGATAGTTGTGTCGCCAGTAAGTTTTGTTGTAAGTCCAGTTAAATCGATGCCATCAAATGTTGCACTTTTAACCGTTGTGTCTGTGTAGCCAATTTTGTTTTCCTTTGTATCGGCTGTTGTGGCGTTATCTTTTACATATGCAAGTGTGGTCGTGACATTTACTAAAACATCTGTCATTGTGTAGTTTACTGTACCATTTATGTTGTATGTAATAGTTGATGCTGCATAAACACCAAACGCCAATAGCCCAATAGACAAGCATAGAGCCATAATTGCAGAAAATAATCTTACTTTTCTTTTCATAAATCCTCCTTTTTTTCTACAAGAGTATTATGTGAAAAATTTTTAAAAATAACCAAAAAAATACAAAAAATTCACTAAACCGTGAATTTTTTGATAAAATCTTATTAATTTTATGCAATTTAACCCAAAAGTTGTTTATATGTTAAAGCATTTAATTCGTTTGAAATTTGCTTTTTGTTCCATCTACCTTTAATGTTATTAAGCCAAAATATTAGATATTCCCTTTCGCCTTTTTTGTCAAATATATCCCAACTTTGTTCAACAAGTCTGATTTCGTGTTGTTCTTTTTTTGTTAAGTTCCCCTTGGTAAACCATAGAAAATTTTTTAAGTCTTCTCTATCTTCTTTTGGGGCTTTTATATAATATATTATTCGAACAACTTTTTCCATCTCATCCGTTCGCATCAAACGTTGAACTTCCTTATCTTGCCAATATGCAGTGCCGTTGAGAAGCTTTCTTTCTATCATTGCAAAATTAATTTGCTCAATAAGCGACAATGTTTCCAAAATAACCAAAATTCCGAGTGGAATGCACACACAGAAAATCATTCCAGACGAACTTGCCATCCATTTTAGAATTGAACTAATCCATTTGGGCGTGCTAATATATTTTCCTATCACAAAGTCTTTTCTTATATAAGTTGAGTCGGCAGATGAGTTATTATTACCTTTTGTTACATAAAATATTGCACCTGATTCATCAACTTTTATTTGCACAATTTGGTGGAAATTAACTGTGCTATTTTTTTTGCTTGCGTCTTTTTTTGTCATTCTGGTTTGTGGCACCGCTTGTTTTGTGTATTCCGTTTCATTGACAATAAACTTTTCGCCTACTTTTTTTGATTGTATTGTGTTTAGTAGTTCGCTATCGAACTTAACTTTGCCATCTT
>CAYQLL010000066.1:0-5487 GCA_964418405.1 uncultured Christensenella sp.
CTTTTTGCATATTTATATGGCAAAATGCCTTCATCAACTTCGCTATTCATTCCACTTGCAAAAGAACTGAAAGTAATTTTGTAGTCGCTAACTTTTTTTACAAGTAATGGTTTTTTATAAAACATCATAACCACCTTCTTTTTGGCATAACAAGATTATGCTTTTTTTGTGATAAACAAAGCAGTGCATTTTTATATCTTGACTCCCAAACACTCGCATCATCATAAAGCGAACTTATGAAAGAGTATTCCATTGCTGTGCCATATGCTAAAACCCTGTCTGGCATAGTGCAAGAAAATGTTTCGACATCGCCATCAAGCGTTGCTTTTTGGGCAAAAGACGTGTAAATAATTTTGCAGTTTGTTACACTTGCTTTTATTGTGTCGCCAATTATCTTAAACTTGCAAGAATTACCAAATTCGTCTTCAAGTTTAACAATTTGAAAAATATTTTCGTCAATGTCTTTAAGGTCAAACTCTCCGTCATTTAGTGTAATCTCTTTCGTTTTGTATATTGGCAAATAGTCGGTTGAAATTTCGCTTGTGACAAGATTTAGGCATCTTAGGAGCATATCCAACTCTTTTTGCTGGTCTTGGGTGACTTGTTCGTCACTTTCGGTGAAATATGGGCAAGAAAGCAAATCTTCTTTCCCCAAGAACACGCAAACCATATTTAGTACTTGTTTTGTTTTCATTTTTCCTCCAATCTTTGTGTAATATATTTTTCACGCTCTTTTTCAAGTCGTTCGTTTTCTTTATCAATTTCAGATAATAGTTCGTTTATGTTTTCTCGCCTTGTCTTTTTGACAAGTTCAACAAGTCTTTCGTCAAGTGCAACATTTGGACAAGTCAAGCAATACGAACAACCTTTTTGCTCGTTTGAATGGACTTCGTATTTATTTTTTATTGTGTTGAACACAAGATAGTAACTTTGGTCAATTTCTTTTAGTCTTTCGCCAATAAATAGCGGGTCAGTTTTTATTTCAATTAACATTTCATCTCCTTAAACTTTAACAAAAACTAGACCTTGAAAAACAAAGTCTAGCCTTGAAAAGTTTTATAGTTTTAGCCGTTTGCACTTGTTGATGTTGAATTAACAACTGTAACCGACTTGAATGGGTTAGTAACTGTGCTGGATATTCCTGAAATTTTTGCTTGGCCGTTTGGTTTGTCGCAAACAAGTTCAGCATATTTTACCAAAGTTGCTGTGTAGGTTGGATAGCCTGCATTTTGTTTTAGCACTCTACCATCCTCGCCTTCAAGCCACTTCCAATCGCAAAGTTGGTGCAAAGTAAATTCGTCTGTGTTAAGTAGGTACATTGCATCATCTTCAACAAACCTATCCGCAACAACTGGGATACCGTTGTATGTTAAAGCCTTGTAGCCACCTGCAAGTTCCATAACGTCTATATTGCGTCTGTATGCTCCAAGATATTCTTGGTACGCGCGTCTAACTTGACTTGAACAAGCGATGTAGTTTATGCTTGACCCACTAACTTCGTCCAAAAAGTCAACTGCGCTTTGGATAAGATTATCACTAATCTCGCCTGCATCAGTTTTTGTGTATGGACTAAGCCATGGATATGCCGTTCTTGAAACACCATATAGTGTGTCACTAGACGAAAATATTTTTCCAAGTCCTGATATTTCAAAGCCTTTTGAGTTTTGAACATAAAGTGTGTAGTCTTTTGCAATAGTTTTTGAGTATGATACTGGGAATGCGATATGTACTTTTTTGTTTACTCTGTCAACATATGTTATTCTAAGTCCGCCATCAACTTTGCTTTCGCCGTTATAGATGTCGATAACCATACCTTCGATAAGGTTTCTAACACTGTCACAAGTGATTATTTTTGTTGAAGATTCTACTGCTGTGATTTTTGCAAGAAGTCCTGTTCCGTCGCCAAATAACATTCTGCCAAAGTTAAAACTTGACGCTTTGATTAGTCCTTCCATTTCATCGTTGAGTAGATTAACAAAAGCACCTGCATTGTTTTCCGATGCACGAATTGCCTTGTCGGATAGTTCAATTTTACCATACAAGTTTTTAAGTTCGCTGACAAATTGAACATAGTTATTTCCTGCGGCCTTTGGGAGTTCGTCTGTTTCAGCACCTGCTCCAATTCCGCCGTTAATTCCGTATGGGGCAAGTTTTCTTACTTCCTTTCCCCAAACATCTTTTGTTGTTTGTTTAATTTTACCTAAAAGTGGGTTTGCATTTACATTTAATTGATTGCTTACCACTCCAAGATACACTGTTTTTAGTGCATTTTCTGCACTTTGTAATGTTACCATAATTTTTTCTCCTATAAATTAGTTTTTTAGCATTGCCTCCACAAGTTGCTTTGCTTCACTAAGTGTTGTGGCTTCTCTTTTAGTTTCAAAGGTTATATTTCCGCCACTACTTCTTGTCACAAAAGGAGGCATTTTTTTGCTTTCAATGTCTTTAAGATATTTTGAAAGCACTTTTTCTTTAATTTGCTCATCTTTTAGCACATAATCTTCGACAAATTTGTCATCACTAATCAATTTTTCAGGTGATTTGTATTTTTGACTTATCACGTTTGCCCAAGCAATATCTAGGGCATTTTTGTTATTTTTTAGTTCTGGATTTGCCAAGATATATCCGCTAATCTCGCTTGCAAATTGTTTTGCGTCCTCGTGTTTTTCCAAAAAACTTGTGACAACGTCTTGCCAATTTTCTTCATCAAAAACTGGTATTTCGTTGGCTTGTTTTTCGTTTTCAGCGCATTTTTCTTGCTCTAATTTTTCGAGTTCGCTTAATCTTTGACACTTTCTAGTAAATTCCGCCTGCAAATTGTTATAGGCGGAAAATAAACTATCAGCGTCCTTGAATTTTCCATACTGGGAGCCGTTTTGTGCGGACGAAGTCGAGCTATCATCAATTTTGGCATCTGCCACGGGCACATTATCCACATCTTTTGGTTGTTCCCAAGTTTTAAGTTGTTCCATTTTGTTCTCCTTTCATATTCTCTTCAATTTTTTTCATTTGTTTGTGCATTCTTATATGTTTAAGAAATACTTTTTCAATCTCGCTGTTTTGTGACACCTTCTTTTTATAGTCGCATCCAAGCATATATGAAATGTGTTCATTTATATGCAAGTCGTGATTGTCAATCTCGCACACGTCAACATCTTTGCCACAAGAAAGTTCGACGTTCTCCGTGGACGCTTTTTGGGTGTGTAGTTCGTTGATATCTTGTGCATTCTCCCAAATTCCAAAGCCAAGTAGGTCAAGTGCTTTAAGTCGCATTCTGTTACTAAGTTTTCCGTTTTCGTCTTGAAGCAAACCTGCGTTTAGCAGTTCAAAAACCATCGATCTACGCTGTGCCAAACTTTCGGTGATTTCGGTGTCACTTTCAAACACAATATCCTCGCTTGTGATATCACTTGCGGTGAAGTATATCATCTCAAGTTCGCCGTTATCTCCTGCCACTTTGATTAGTTTTGGAATTGTCACAAACTGCTTGTAAAGTCTTAAAATTTGACCGCCAAGTTCTTTTATGCACTCTTTTATTTTGTCGGTTGTTGGTGAAATTCTTGATTCGTCTTGCTCAATTAGAAGTTGGAGAGCAACACCACTTAGGTTTGTATAGTTTGGCGTGTTGTTTAAGATGTCGCTAACACCTGAAATTGTCATAAACTCGGCAATAAGTGTTTGTTCCTCTTTTTCAAAGTCGGTTGGTACACTTGTGTTTGCCATATATCTTGGCACATTCGAGCCTTGCCTATAGACAAGAATTTTTCCGGGCGACAAGCCTTCTTCTTCCAGGTTATCCAAATCTACGCTACCATCTTCAACAGTTAGCACCCCCATTGAAATTCTGTTCAAAAATTCGTGCTTGCGATTTTTGACTGCATTGTATGACCTTTGCACTGGGATAAGTCTTTCAACAATTCCCGTCCCCCAAAATGAGCCTGCTTGTTCAATACTAACTTGCTTGATAAAAGGAAAACCACGCTTGCCGTCCACTCGATTGACAAATGGTAACTCGCCGTCATACACAAGTGTTTCGCCAGCAATTATGATAAATCTCCCATTTGGGTAATTTTTGGATGGTTTTTCGTATTTTTCAATCACAAGCGCGTGGTTGGACTTAACTCCGCTCACAACTTGTGTTGCGTAGGCGTGATAACCAAGCCCGCCAAGTCCTGTGCCAGTGTTTTCAAGCGAAAAGACATTTATATCTTCGCCTTTAACATCAACGCCATAAATGTTTTTTATTTCGTCAATGTGATATGCTTTTGCGTGAATAATACTTTGACAATCGTCTATGTTTTCATTGTTCACACTGTCTGGATAAATTTCAAAAGGACTTAGTACACTTATTTCAATGTCGCCAGTTTTGATATTTTTTCCGTCTTTTTGGGCGATAATTTCGCCAATATCACTGTTCCACACAACTTTATAGAAACTTGTTCCACAAATTTCGCTCCACTTCGTTGCTTTGCAAATTTGAGCGGACAAGTCTTGTTTTCCAGCCACCGCATTTATAATCTTTTTGCATAGTTTTGCGGTTTTAAGGTCACAATCGTCGGTTGACGCAGTCATAACGCTCATAATTGGTCTTACTTTTTGTAGTTTTGCAAGCCTTATATCCAGCGTTGGTGCAATGTGATTGTACACTTCTCGCTCTTGCCAAAAATATTGTTTGTCGCTGTTCTCAACTTCCAAATTTGGCGCGATTGAGCAATATTGATTGCCCATCAAAAAGTTCATACAAAGTTTCCAAGTCACTTCAAATTGTTTTCGCTCATTTTGACGCTTTTTGAAATCTTGCAGTGTTATGCTTACTATATCTTCTTGTTTTTTCATGTTTTTGCTCCTTTTTTGTTATGAATGTATGGTGACGGAATACATTTTGGAACAAAATGTTTGCTAAGTGTATCTTTAATTTCTTTTGCACAACTATCACAAATTTTGATACCAAATTTTGTGTCGTTTTCGCCACACAAAACATAGTCTGCCAAGTTTTTGCAACCATTAATTTCGCATTTTGTTTTAATATTACAGTTTTTAATTTGCATCGTTTTCTCCCTCTTTTAATAATTTAATAAGTTCTAATTTTACTCGCATTAACTCTTCTTCGGTCATATTGTCGTATTTGCCCATGTCAACATTTTCATAATGTTCAAGCAAAACTTTCGCCGCTGATATGTCTGGAGAAATATGTTTTTTTGTCACCTTTTTTTTGCACATCTTAAAATTACCTTTTTCGTCTGCAACAAACTCCTCTACGACTTCTTTGGCTTCATATCCCAATGCTTTTTTGAGCAATGCATCTTCAATTATTTTTGTTGAGGGCAAATTTTTATTTTGCATATTTTCTCCCTCTTATAATAAAAATAATTACAAACTAATGTTAAAAAAAATAATAATTTCATGAATAAATTATTGAAATTAATAAAATAAAAAAATAAATAATAAATATCAAAAAAATATCTAATTCCCTTGCAAATAAAGGAA
>CAYQLL010000067.1:0-5467 GCA_964418405.1 uncultured Christensenella sp.
GCCAATGAAGCCAAAGAGTATGGACTCGTGGATAAAATTTTCACATCAAGGGAAGATAGAGTGTAAGGAGGCAAATATGAAAGACGATGAAAGTGTTGATATGGTGTGTTCTTTTTGCGGAAAATCTCAACGCGTTGCAAAAAAGCTTATAGCAAATCCAACTGGTGATTGTTATATTTGTGACGAATGTGTTGATATTTGTAAAGATATAATAAAAGACACGGTAATTTCAGAAAAAGCCGAAAAAATAGAACTGCCAACTCCAAAAGAAATAAAAAAGCAACTTGATGAATACATCGTTGGACAAGACGATGCAAAAAAAGTATTGAGTGTTGCTGTCTATAATCACTACAAACGAATAAACTATAATGTTGAAGGCAAGCAAAAAAAAGATGCCAATTTTATTGAACTTGACAAATCAAATATATTGATGGTGGGACCAACTGGATGCGGAAAAACACTTCTTGCAAAAACACTTGCAAGAATACTAAAAGTTCCTTTTGCATCCGCCGATGCAACAACTCTAACTCAAGCGGGCTATGTTGGCGATGATGTTGAAAATATCCTATTAAAACTCATACAAAATGCCGATTATGACATCAAAAAAGCGGAACGTGGCATAATTTATGTTGACGAAATAGACAAAATTGCCAAAAAAGGCGAAAATGTTTCAATAACTCGTGATGTTTCTGGCGAAGGTGTGCAACAAGCACTTCTCAAAATTTTGGAAAGCACAGTTGCGTCCGTACCTCCACAAGGCGGAAGAAAACATCCTCAACAAGAGAATATACAAATTGACACAACAAATATCTTGTTTATTTGCGGTGGTGCATTTGTTGGTCTTGACAAAGTTGTTGAAAGTAGACTAAATCAATCATCGCTTGGGTTTAATGCTCAAGTCAAGAAATTTGACGGAAGTTCATCAAAAATGATAAAAGAACTTCAACCACACGATTTAATTAAGTATGGACTTATTCCTGAATTTGTTGGCAGACTTCCAGTTGTTGTTGGACTTGACGATTTAACGGAAGATGCACTTGTTGACATTATGACAAAGCCAAGAAATGCAATTGTAAAACAATATGAAAAGATGTTCGATATGGAGCACATTGACCTTGAAATAAAGCCGGAAGCAATAAGAGCAGTAAGTAAAAAGGCTATGAAATTAAAAACTGGGGCAAGGGGACTTAGAACAATTATGGAAGACAAAATGCTTGAACTTATGTATGACGCTCCAGACGAACATGATATTGAAAAGATTATCATTGACGAAAATGTGATAAATGACAACAAAGAACCAACAATAATTAAAAAAGAAGCAAGTCCAAGTGACTTACAAGACAAAAAAATTGTAAACGAATAACATTAAAAATCTCTCCAGCGTAAAACGGAGAGATTTTTTGTGAAAATGATAAAAAGTACTTGCTATTTTCTTATGAGTATGGTATATTATGCTAGACTTCGGGTGGTCCGCTGTCTTTTTTGTAGACATGAACGCTTGGGAATATAATATAGGAGGAAAAGTCAGTGAATATTATAGACATTATCGAAAAAGAAAATTTGAAAGATGATGCACCAAAATTTAATATTGGCGATACTGTTAAAGTATGGGTTAAAATTAAAGAAGGTGACAAGCAAAGACTACAAGCCTTTGAAGGTGTTGTTATTGCAAGAAAGAACGGTTCCGTTCGTGAATCTTTTACAGTTAGAAAAATTTCTTATGGCGTTGGTGTGGAAAGAACATTCCCATTGCATTCGCCACTTGTTGATCATGTTGACGTTGTACGCAAAGGCTCACCAAGAAGAGCGAAATTGTACTATGTTCGTGATTTGACTGGGAAAGCGGCTAAGATTAAATCCGCCGAATAAAAATAAAAAAGAATCCCCAATAACTTTGTTCCTGCCAAGCCCCAACACACAGTCATTTGCGTAGGCAAACTCCTGCGTGTTGGGACTTGTCGAGCCTCGTTCTTGGGGTTCTTTTTTATTTTTATTACATAGTACGGAAAACAAGCAAAGATTAAATAATTAAAGTTCTTTGTTTTTGTGAGCCTCGAATTTCCCTCATAATTTTCGTTTTTTACTACGGTAAATAAACTTAGTGGTAATAACCCTAGTTAGCCGAGCCTCGAATTTCGTTTTTTTTGTTTTTTTGGTTAAGTTAAAATAACTTTTTTGGAAGATTTTTATTTTTGTGATAATCATTTTGTAATTATGTTGTTTATATAATTTTTATTTGAAAAAAATGCTTGATTTTAGTTAGTATATTTGTTATATTATATAAGTCATTCATTGACAAATTAACACTCAGTTGTAAATTTATGTTGCCGTTGCCTTAAAAATTAGGTTGCACATAGAGTTATAAAACACTGGGGAAGACTAAAAACAAGGAGGATAAAAAATTATGTCAGTTATTTCAATGAAACAACTTCTAGAAGCAGGCGTACATTTTGGTCATCAAACAAGAAAATGGAACCCAAAAATGGCAAAGTATATCTTTACTGCAAGAAATGATATTCATATTATTAATCTAGAAGAAACATCTGTGCTAATCGACAAAGCTTACAATTTCGTAAGAGATGTTGTGGCATCAGGTAAATCTGTTCTTTTTGTAGGAACAAAAAAACAAGCGCAAGACGCTATAAAGGAAGAAGCAGAACGTTGTGGAATGTATTATGTAAACAATCGTTGGCTTGGTGGTTGTTTAACCAATTTTAAGACTATAAGACTTAGAATTGAAAGATTAAACAAACTCAATCAAATGGAAAAAGTTGGAGAATTCAATCTTTTACCAAAAAAAGAAGTTGCAATCTTAAAACATGAAAGAGAAAAACTTGAAGCAAATCTTGGCGGAATCAAAGATATGAGAGAAATGCCGGGAGTTATCTTTGTTGTTGACTCAACAAAGGAACATATTTGCGTAAAAGAAGCGAAAGCACTTGGTATTCCACTTGTTGGACTTATTGACACCAACTGTGACCCATCCAATATTGACTATGTTATTCCAGGAAACGATGATGCGATTAGATCAGTAAAACTTATTGCAAGTGCAATCGCTGACGCTGTTATTGAAGCAAGAGAAGGAGTTTCATTAAACAAAGAAGAAGAAACGGCGGAAGATGAAAAATTTGATATGAATGCTGTTTTGGCAGATGTTCAAGAACCTGAAATCAAAGAAGAAGACGAAGTTAAACCTGCAAAAAAAGCAAAAGCAAGAAAAACTAAAGCAAAAGAAGAAAAAGTTGAAACAGTAGATGCTAAAACTGAGGAAGTTAAAGACGAAGTAAAAGCTGAAGAAGTTAAAACTGAAGAGGCAAAAACTGAAGAAGTAAAAGAAGGAGAATAAATAGATGTTTACTGCACAAGATGTTGTAAAACTTCGTACAAGCACAGGTGCTGGTATGATGGATTGTAAAAAAGCCCTTGAAGAAAGCAATGGGGACTTTGATAAAGCTGTAATTTGGCTAAGAGAAAAAGGCATCGCCGCTGCTGCAAAAAAAGCGGATAGAATTGCTGGAGAAGGTGCTGTTGGCTCATACATTCATATGGGCGGGAAAATTGGTGTTTTGGTTGAAATCAACTGTGAAACAGACTTTGTTGCAAGAAGTGAACAATTCCAAACACTACTAAAAGATATTGCAATGCAAATTGCTGCTGCAAATCCAAAGTATGTTACAATTGAAGAAGTTCCTGCAAATGAAGTTGAACAAGAAAAAGAAATTTTAACACAACAATCACTTAACGAAGGAAAGCCAGCAAATGTTGTAGAAAAAATGGTTGAAGGAAGAATTCACAAGTTCTACAAAGAAATTTGTTTGCTTGAACAAGACTTTGTTAAAGACCCTTCAAAAACTGTGAAGGAAGTCGTAAATGAAGCAGTTTTGGCTATTGGCGAGAAAATTAATATAAGAAGATTTGCTCGTTATGAAATGGGCGAAGGTCTTGAAAAAAGAGATTGGACAAAGTAATTTAGAAAAATTGTTATAGTAATTGATTTTACTATAACATTTTTTTTGTAAAATATTTGCAATAATCAAAGATTTATAGTAATATATACGTAGTAAACTTATAAAGGAGAATTTATGCAAGATACAGAAATGGTTCGCGAAATTAAAGAAGAATACGAACAAGACTTAAAAAAAGCAATTGATCATTTGATTTCAGAATATCAAGTGATAAGGGCTGGCAGGGCAAATCCTCATATTTTGGACAAAGTTAGCGTAGAGTATTATGGAGTGCCAACGCCACTAAATCAAATGGCAAATATCTCAGTGCAAGAAGCAAGAGTGCTTGCAATCAATGTTTGGGATCAATCACAACTTAAAGCAGTTACGAAAGCACTTTGTGAAGCCGATTTAGGTGTTAATCCGAGTGACGACGGCAGAATAATCAGACTTGTTTTTCCAGCATTAACGGAAGAAAGAAGAAAAGAAATTGTAAAACAAGTAAAAAAACTTTGCGAGGAAACAAAAGTTGTACTAAGGAACGCAAGACGTGATTGCTTGGATATGTACAAACAAATGAAAAAAGACAACGAAATAAGTGAAGATGAATATGCTACACTTGAAGATGAAGTACAAAAAATCCAAGATAAGTACATCGAAAAATGTGACGAAGAGAGTGCAAACAAAGAAAAAGAAGTTATGGAGATATAATGGAAGACTTTATTGGACAAAAACTTGAAGATGTCGTAATAAAGTTGGAAAAATCTAACATTTCATACAAAATTGTTGAGAACGACCACAAAACTGGCGGGGATGTGACACTTGTCACAAATCAACAAGTTTTGCAAGACAAAACAGTCCTTTTGACTGTGGGTAAATTCATTTTTCAGTTAAAGGACTAATGTGATGTTAAAAAAAATTGACTCAAACAGATTACCAAATCATATTGCAATAATTATGGACGGCAATGGTAGGTGGGCAAAAAAAAGACTACTTCCAAGGCTTGTAGGACATAGAGCAGGAGTGGATGCACTAAAAAGAGTGATTAAGGCAGGAAAAGAACTTGGAATAAAAGTTATGTCATTTTATGCCTTTTCAACTGAGAATTGGCAACGTGACCAAGAAGAAGTCTATGGTATTTTTGATTTAATTACAAAACATCTTAAAGAAAATTATGATAATTTTGTAAGTGGCGATGTCAAAATTCAAACTATGGGTGACATAAAAAGACTTCCAAGTGAACTCTACTCACTACTACTTGATGTGACAGAAAAAACCAAAAACAACACAAGGTTAGTTGTGAACTTAGGACTAAGTTACGGCGGTAGGGACGAAATTGCATATGCGTGCAACAATTTGATTCAAAGTGGGAAAACTTTTATAACAAAAGACGATATTGCAAGTCAACTTTACACACATAATTTGCCTTATCCAGATTTAATAATTCGTACTGGTGGAGAGCAAAGACTTAGTAATTTTATGCTTTTTCAATTAGCATACAGTGAATTATATTTTACAAAAAA
>CAYQLL010000068.1:0-3982 GCA_964418405.1 uncultured Christensenella sp.
TAGTGTCAAACTGCAATTTGCACCACTAACCAAAAACATTGAGGACAAAAAGTCAGTTTTTCTTGTTAGTGTGTGATTATTGCCATTTATTTCAATATTTTTTGTGATTGTATATTGTTTGTCAATTAAAGCATCTTTCATTAGTTCAATTACATATTCAGTTGTGTCCCCGTCCAAAATTCTTGAAATCGCACTATCTAGCGACGAATAATATGTCGTGCCAATGCGAGCCACACTATCACTTACATCGATAACTTGAACAGAAAAAGTTGTGCTAAATTCTCCATACTTTACAGTTATTTCTTTTGTTCCAATCTCTTCAAAAGTTATGTCGTCTAATAAAAGAAGTTCGTTTGGAATAATTGCCGATGTGTCATCGTCAAAAATAACTTTTGCAACAAGTCCAGAATATGAAATTGTTTGACCTATAACATAAATATCTTGTTTTGGCACTGACGAAAGAGAAAGTGACGCAATTTGCTTACCACTTAGCGTTGTGTCTTCAAAAAATTCAAAAAGTCTTGCCGAGCAATATCCACCAACAGTGTTTGTTCCAACAACTTTAATATATTGCCCCAAAACTGGAGTGAATGTCATTTGTTTTTTTGTGCCATTATTTCCCCAACCTGTAGCCGTTTTTGCAAGTGTCCAAGTTTCGCCATCCGTGCTTACATACACACTGCACGCAAGCATTGTTCCATTTCCGCCATTTACCACTGGCGTGTAATCAATGCCACTAATATATCTTGTTTTGTTGAGTTTTACAGTGATATATCTCTCATTGTCGCCACCGCTCCAAGTTGTGTGCCATCTTGTGGAGAGTTTACCGTCAATTATATGCACAGCATTATCTTTACTTCTTGATGTTTCCTCACTTGAATAGTCCACAACTTCCAAATGTGATATTGAAATATATTCTCTTGTTGTGTTTGTATTATCTGTGAACGAATAAGTCGATTTTTCGCCAGCAAGCGAAACACCATTTCGTTTAACTCTAACATAAACTGTTTTTTCGCCTGTGAATGTGCCATCTTCTGTTAGGTCTTGCCAAGTTAAATTATCAAGCGAATATTCAAGGTTAGTAAAAGTCCCCAAAAACTTGTTTTCATTGTCATTTTGCTCCAAGTTTGACACACCAGTGCCGCCTATGATATCAATTTTGAATGCTTTTGTTAAATCTATCGTTGTGCCCCAACCTTCAAGCCAAATATATATGTCATCGTCGCTTGTGATACTATCCAATTCGTCGCTAGATAACTCATAACATAAATCAGTCAAACTTTCACTCCAAGTTGTTCCGCCATCTATGCTATATTTGTATCTTACGCTTGTGTACATTGAATTAAACACAAGTTTATTTTGGTTTTCGCCATCAAATGAGAAAGTCGCAAGTTTTTCGTTTTCCACAATACCCAAAAGATATTTTGCCATTATAGCGCACACATCTGGTTGCGAAATAAGTGCTTTCGCATTTTCGTCATTTTTTGCATTTGTGCCTTTTGTTAGATATATGTTATCTATATTTCTTACATTTGCAAGTTGAATTGTTGCATTTTCCGTATTGCGAGATTGTAGTTCAGTCTCAATTAGTCCCAACAATTCGTGCATTGGAAGTGGAAAGTAGTACATATTTTGTGCAATCTCTTCGGCAAGCGAAACAAGTTCATTGTCCGCCCTATTTTGTTTTATATATAATTTTATAAGTTCATACCAAGCATCAAAGTGATAAGGCATAAATGAAAGTGCATATCTAAACAAGTTTTCTTGGTTGTCAATGCTTGTCATACTTTTAAGACTAAGCACAAGTTCAGCATTTTCATAGTTTTCTTGATTGTCAAGTGCTGTGGAGGATAAAAGTATATATGAACCATTATAGTTTTTTACATACTCTGAACCATTTGTTCCCCAGTCACACATCATACGATTGTTACCATTGCCAACTGTATCTTCGCTAAGCCAAGTTTTTGTCCAACCAAAGATATCGTTATCAATCGACCAAATTGTCCTATCATTTGTGTCTTTGTTGTACACAAAAAATGCTGCATGGTCAGGTTGTCTTACGTAGTGTGATGGCACGCCAAAAGCGGACGCAAAATTGGTGCCAAGATATGAAATCCCCCAACAAATTTGACTGCCGTCCATCGCCATCCAAAGTCTTGGTGTTGTTGTTAGTGTTACACCAAATTGCTCTAGCATATATTTTTGATTGTATTGTTCAAAGTTCTCTTCTTCATAGTATCCTTTTGCGGCATAGTTCCAATCTCTACCATATCTTATATGTGAATGTGGAGAATACACTTGTGGATATTTAATTTCGCTATTTTTAGCCAAATATTTTATTGTTGAGTATGCATTAAGCCAGTATATTTCTTCGCTATTTATTCTACTACTCATAAGATATCTCATCTCTTCAACACAAAGATTTTCGAATATTTCATAGCGGAGATGATAATCACTTGCAAGATAAGTGTATTTTAGTGCTTCATATCTTGCAAGTGGGTCCAGTATATCTCCTGAATTTACCCAACCATAAACGTCTTTTGCATTGGTTAGTGCAATAGAAATCATCATCGTGCGATAAACATCGCCTTTTACCCTTGTTGAACCAGTTTCTGGCGAATATAGTGCAGTTGTGTCTAGTAGGTCATCATTGTGTGCTTTGTATAGTCTTGAAAGTACTTTTAGTGCCTTAATATAGTTCCCACCGTTTGGTTTTCCGCCCGTCACGAAGTCTTTTAGTGCAGTTTGGTCGTTATATAGCCAAGAGAGCATATCACGATAGTCTTGTTCGTCATCCCCACACAAAAAGCCAAATTTAAGATTATTGTAGCCTATGCTGTCAATGAAACTTCTTTGCATAAGTTCAAGTGTGTAACTTTCCAAAATTTCTTGAGTGGTTTTGCCAAAAAACAAGTTATTGTAGTATTCTACAGGCTTGATTATATCATCACTTTCGTATTCATAACCTGTTTTGTAAAGTTGGCAGTCACCAAGCCCTGAGTGGTCGTTGCCGTTGCTTCCGTTGGAATCAAAATAGAATTTTATGTATCTTACATTTTTAACCGAGAATTTAAGAAAAATTGCATTGTCACCACTCGTTTTGATTGTTGGCTCAAGTTCAGTGTTCCACGTCGTGTTATCTTGCGACGAATACACTGAAAATTTTACATTCCCTTTACCTGATTGAACAGCATCAATGCCAAGATATGTTGAAAAATAGTCATAGTTATGGGCTTCGCCGATATCATACACAAGTGTTGATGTCGCGTGTGCAATCAGTCCCTTGTAAAAATACATCCTTTGTCCGTCAACTTTGAAAGAAATCAAATCGCCATTTATGTTTTGATTTAATCTAAGTGAGCCGTAGCCTATGTTTTGAACAATTGGTGTCATATCCGACACATATGTCCTGTAAGTTGAAGTGTCTTCCGCATAGGAAACACTTCCATCATTTTTGCTTAAAAACCCGCCTAGCCCCAAAAATGAGCAAACCAAAAGCCCCGCTATAAAAATAGATGCAAATATGTTTTTTGTAAGTATTTTTATTTTCATTATCGCTCCAGAAATTATTAACATATTGTAATGTATGATAAGTAATTTGTCAATATATTTATAAAAAGACAAATCTATCTTTTTGAAAAATCTTCGCCAGTAATTAGATAATCTATTGAAACATTAAAATAGTGTGACATCTTGACTAAAAGTTCCAAACTCGGCTCTCTTTTCCCATTTTCGTAATAGGACAAGCACTCTCGTGAGATATTTAAGTCCAATGCCACCTTTTGTTGATTCAAGTTTTTTTGTCTTCTTATTTTTTTTAGACCTATCATCAAATTTCCCTTGACAATAGTGTAACAATTTGTTACTCTAAATATGTAACAGTTTGTTACATATTAAAATAATTACAAAAGGAGAAAAAGATGTATTGTAGAAATTGTGGTACGGAAATTAGTGATGACGCAAAATTTTGCCAAAAATGTGG
>CAYQLL010000068.1:4082-5419 GCA_964418405.1 uncultured Christensenella sp.
AGACAAGTTTAACATAACAATAAAATGTAAAACTTGTTAATGCTTATACGCGAAATTTTGTTTTTTATATTCACAAAGGAGAAATTATGCAATATCTTTTTCTAATAGTCACTGTTTCTTTAATTATAGGAGCATATTTTTTATGGAAAAAGTTTTTTGAAAAACATAGCGGGCTTATTTTGAAAATTATGAGTTTGTCTATTGCTGTTTTGTTCTTTGTTAGATATTTACTACCTGGAAAATCAAAACTATATGGCATACTCAAACTTTCCATAAACAATGTTTTTTCATCATCGTTTGTTTGTGCAGTTATTGCAATTTTGGTTTGGTTATCTCTTTTTGCACATATAATTTTGCTACTTGCTCCGTTTTTTAAGTTCAAAGTTTTAACAAACTATGCGAAAACATTTTGTTTTATAGTAAATATTCTTAGAATTGGAATGCTTAATCAATACATATTTGCAAGCACAGGGACTTATGCTTTAACTTGGACTGGTGCAATTATGTCAATGGAAATTGGTATTGCTTTTTTGATGAGTTTGTACTACTTTTGCAAAAACAAGTATTTTTATGTACCAAAAAATGAAGTTAAAGAAATGTTGGTGCTTTTGCCTTTCTTCTTGCTTGCATCAATGCCACCATATATTCCAAGTGTATTTTTGGGCAATTTAGGACACTCGCTTGTAAAAGGGTTTACACTTGCTCATAGACTTTACCTTTATCTAAGTTTTATTGTATTTTTTGCAATATACTTTACATTTAAGAGCAAAGACAAAGAATACAACCGAATGGTTTTGTTGTTCATCTCAATTGGGACACTTATATCATATTGTGCAGCATATAGTTTTAAGGTGTTCATCACACCAACTGATTGGCCACTTCATCTTTGTAACACAATAATGTTTATTATTCCAATTTGTCTTATATTTAAGGTTGACCGCTTGTTTTACTTTACAATGTTCATAAATGTTATTGGCGCGCTTCTTGCAATGTTTATGCCAAATGTTGGCGATGGAGAGAGAATTATATCCCCAGAAGTTGTGAAATTTTGGATAAATCACATTATGGCATTTGCAATGCCTGCCCTAACAATATTTTTGGGAGTGTACGAAAGACCAAAACTAAAACACTTTATATACTCAATGGTTGCGTTTTTGATTTACTTTATTTTGGTGCTTATCATAAACGCGTGGTTTTCTAACTATGACGCTGGTGTTGACTTCTTTTTCTTGAACTCAGATTTTATTGTTGAAAAACTGGGCAATTGGGCAAAGCGAACACGTGACCTTGTGATATCCTTTAACATAGGCGACCTTAAATTTGTGTTCTACCCGATT
>CAYQLL010000069.1:0-5401 GCA_964418405.1 uncultured Christensenella sp.
CTTATACGGCTTGCAGATTTTTTGCATATTTTTTTAATTAAAAAATGCCACAATGTTTTTGTGGCATTTTTGTGAAAATTAAAATATTTATTTTTTATTTTAATAAATTATTAAATATTTCAACTCACATAATTATTTTGTGAAATTATTTTATTTTTATTCTTGATTTTTTAGAATATTCAATAAATTTTGATAACGTTTTTGTGCATCGTGTTTGCTTTCTTCATACAAACTTTCCGCCTTTTGTTTGTCTTTTTTTAGAAGTGTAGTGTAACGTGATTCACTCATCAAAAATTCTTTGTAATCTCTTTTTGGTGGTGGACTGTCTAAACAAAGTGGTTTATCGTTTGTTGGATTAAATCTATACAAATTCCAGTAGCCACACTCAACGCAAAACTTCATATGCTCGTTTGACTTTGACATGTCAAAGCCGTGATTTATGCAAGGGCAGTAGGCAATAACCAAACTTACGCCACTATATTCTTGTGCCTCTTTTAGAGCGGTTATTGCTTGATTTGGGTTAGCACCAAGACTTATGGAAGCAACATAGCAATTGCCGATTGACATAGCGATTGCACCAAGGTCTTTTTTGGCAGTTTTTTTACCACTTGCCGAGAACTTTGCAACCGAACTGACAGGTGTGCTTTTGGACGATTGCCCGCCTGTATTTGAGTAAACTTCTGTGTCTAGTACCAAAATATTTATATTTTCATTGCTATGCAAAATGTGGTCAAGTCCGCCATAGCCGATGTCATACGCCCAGCCGTCGCCACCGATTATCCAAACTGACTTTTCTTGCTCCACGCTTTCGTGCTTTGCTTGTTGAGTTAATGCAAGCGAAAATCCATAGCCAAATTCTGCATTGTCTTCAAATAAACTGTTTGCCCAACTTGGACCCTTGCCATTTTCGTCTTTTGAATAAGGGCAAACCGGATACGAACCGCCATATATGCTAGAGCACCCTGTTGCATTAGCAATAACCATATTTTCGCCAAAAAGTTGAGTGATCAGTTTGATATAAGGTGTTTCGCCACAACCAGCACAAGCATAACTATACTCAAAGTATGGGCTATAGTATTGCACACCTTTTGTGGTAAATTTATTGAATATTGATTTCTCTTTTTTGACTGTTTGACTGAAATTAAAGTTGTCTATCTCTTTTTCAAGGTCAAGTGAAATATCTTGCATTACAAGTGCTTTTTTTAGTGCTGGACAAGTGTTGACACAAACACCACAACCTGTGCAGTCTTTTGGACTTATTTGTATGCGATATTTTTTTCCTTTTTCGCCAATAGCAGAAACTGTTTCAAAATCTTTTGGTGTGTTGGTATTTTCGTCTATTAGCACACTTTTTATAGCACTGTGTGGGCAGGCGAGAGAGCATTGTCCACACTGGACGCAATTTTCTTTTATCCAATGTGGAATTTTTTGTGCAATTCCACGCTTTAGGTATTTTGACGTGTCCGTTTCAACCCTTCCGTCCGCAGTAAAACTTGAAACAGGGAGTTCGTCACCTTGCATATTCTCTATTTTTAATATAATCTCATCAAAGAACTTGCAAGTAGTTTTTTCTTTTTTTAGTGGCGAAAACCCTTGAAAATTTGAATAATCAACTTTTATTACGCTATTTTGAGCAAGGTCGATTGCTTTTAGATTTTTGTTTACAATTTCGTCGCCTTTTTTGCTATATGTTGAAATTGTTGTTTTTTTGATATTTTCTAGACAAGTTTCATAGTTCACAAACTTTTGCAATTTGAAAAACGCAGTTTGCATAATGACATTTATCTTGCCACCAAGTCCAACTTCATCTGCAATTTTTTGTGCGTCAATTGTGTATAGTTGTGCGTTTTTTTGTTTGAGATTTGATATAAATTCTTTTGGGAGATTTTTGCCTAAACTTTCGCCACTTAAATTAGTGTTTACAAGTACAATTCCGTCTTTTTTTAAGTCGCCAATAAGATTGTATCTTGAAAGGAAAGTAAAGTTGTGAATTGCGATAAAGTCATAAGATTTTGGCTTGTATGGCTTATTGATTACAGTGCTAGATATCCTAAGATGTGAAGTTGTCAAACTCCCAGATTTTTTGGAGTCATACTCAAAATAGCCTTGCACAAAATTGTCTGTGTTTTGACTTATAATTTTTATGCTGTTTTTGTTCGCGCTAACTGTCCCATCAGAGCCAAGTCCGTAGAATTTGAGAGTGTAGCAGTTGTCGTCAATGTCAACTTCTTTAACTGGAATAGATGTGTATGTTACATCGTCAACTATTCCTACTGTGAAATGATTTTTTGGATAAACGCATGTAGCATTTTCAAAAACCGCAATGGCATGGGAAAGATTAAACTCTTTTCCGCCAAGTCCATATCTTCCGCCAATAATTTTTATCTTTTTGCGGTTTTCTTGGATGGCGGTGCATACATCACTATATAGCGGTTCGCCCAAAGCCCCGCTTTCTTTCGTGCGGTCAAGCACAACTATTTTTTGGACTGTTTTTGGCAAAACTTTGACAAACTGATTACCCAAAAACGGACGATAAAGCCTTACATTGATAACACCATAATCGTTTGAAATATTTGTGTTTAGATAGTCCACCGCTTCTTTCATTGTTTGAAAACTACTACCCATACAAACGGCAACATATTTTGCCGTGTTTGAGCCATAGTACTCATAAGGGGAGTAATTTCTGCCTGTCAATCTTTCAATTTTTGCAAATGTATCTACTAGGTTGTCATAAACTTGATTATACAAAACATTTGACGCTTCGCGATTTTGGAAAAATACATCTGGATTTTGGGCAGTGCCTTTTTGCACTGGCGACGATGACAAAGACTTGTCTTTGAACATATCCAAAGCATAGTATGGATAAATAGATTTTATTTCGTCGTCGGATAATGTGTCTATCTTTTGGACTTCGTGACTTGTTCTAAAACCATCAAAAAAGTGCAAGATAGGAAGACTTGTCCTTAACGCCAAAATATGACTTGCAAGAGCCATATCATAGCACTCTTGAACAGACGATGATGCCAAAATATTGAACCCAGTTGAGCGAACTGCCATAACATCACTATGGTCGCCAAAAATTGACAGGGCGTGAGTTGCAACCGCTCTTGCGGACACATGGATAACACAAGGTAAACATTCTCCCGCTATTTTGTACATATTTGGAATCATAAGTAGTAGCCCTTGACTTGATGTGAAAGTTGTTGCAATGCTTCCGCAAGAAAGTGCGCCATGAATTGCCCCAGCAACACCCGCTTCTGATTGCATCTCACGAACAAGGACGGTGTCGCCAAAAATGTTGAGTTTGCCTTCATTTGACCATTGGTCAACCATCTCTGCCATAGTCGATGATGGTGTTATTGGATAAATTGCACAAACTTCGCTTAATTTGTACGCTATTTCCGCAGTTGCAGTGTTTCCGTCAGTTGTTTTGTATGTCATATTAACCTCTTTTTAGTATATTAGCACATTTTTTGTTTTATTGCAAAAAATAGTTTGTAAAAAGCTAGAAAATATATTAATATTGTACTATGAGAACAATTTTATTATGTATTAGTTACAGAGGAACAAATTACAAAGGTTTCCAAAAACAAAAAAACACGAAAGAAACAATTCAAGAATATTTACAAAGTGCCATAAAAAAAGTTTTTTGCGAGGATATCACGGTGACTGCAAGCGGGCGAACTGATGCGGGCGTCCACGCACTTATGCAATATGTTAGTTTCAATACCACAAAACAAATTAAGATTGAAAAGGTAGCAAATGCAATCAACACATACCTTCCCAAAGATATTCTTATTTTGGATGCAATGGAAGTACCAAACGAGTTCAATGCAAGATTTTCGGCAAAGAAAAAAACTTACCGCTATGTGCTTTGCGAACAAAGTATAATATCTCCGTTTAATTATGATTTGGTTGCACCGCTAAATTATGAACTTGACGAAAAACTCGTCAAAAAGTGCATTGAAAAAATAAAGGGTAAGCACAACTTTAAGGCATTTTCGTCATCTAACACAAGTGTATTAGATTTCACTCGAACAATTTTTGATTTTAAGTTTGAAAAAGTTGAAAAAAGTTTTGAGTTTGAAATTACTGGCGATGGATTTTTATACAATATGGTTAGGATAATTATTGGAACAATAATTGACATCGCAAGGGGAAAATTGCCAATTGAAAACATTGACAAAATGTTTGAAACAGGGGATAGAAACCTTGGCGGAAAAACCGCAAAAGCGGAAGGACTATATCTTGTAAATGTTGAATATTTATAAATAAAACCGAATAAATATTCATATATAAAATTATAAAAATATGCTTGACAAATTTGACGATATGTAATAAAATTATACTCGTCTAAAGTTAGGCATTTTTTTTGTAAAGTTAGCCCCTTAAAAAGAAATTGTCTTTCATAGCAAAAATTTTGGAGGAAAAATATTAATGAAAACATTTATGGAAAAACCAGAAAATGTGGAAAGAAAATGGTTTATTGTTGACGCAACAAATATGCCACTTGGAAGACTTGCAACCCAAGTTGCCGACATTTTGACAGGAAAGAAAAAACCAAACTACACACCACATGTTGACACTGGAGATCATGTTATTGTTATCAACTCAGACAAAGTTGTTTTAACAGGTAAAAAATTATCACAAAAAATGCTTAGAAGTCACTCAGGTTATATTGGCGGACTCAAAGAGATGGACTACAAAACAGTTATGGCAACAAAATCAAATGTTGCAGTTGAAAAGGCTGTAAAAGGTATGCTCCCAAAAAATTCTCTTGGAAGAAAAGCGTTCACAAGACTTAGAGTGTACAAAGATGCAAATCACAATCACGAAGCACAAAAACCTCAAACTGTTGAGTTAAAAGGAGCAAGAAACTAATGGCAGAAAAGAAAACCGCAGAAAAGAAAACTGCAAAGGTAAACAAAGCAAAAAATGTTCAATTCCTTGGAACAGGAAGAAGAAAAAAATCTATTGCAAGAGTTAGATTGCTTCCAAACGGTGCAGGGAAAATCACAGTAAACGGCATTGATATTGAAGAATATTTTGGTCTTGACACATTGAAACTCATCATCCGTCAACCAATGGAACTCACAAACACGGCGGACAAATATGATGTTGTTGTCAATGTTTGTGGTGGCGGACTTAGTGGTCAAGCAGGCGCAATTTGCCACGGAATTTCAAGAGCACTTGCTGTAGCTGAAGAAAACTTGAAACCAGAACTTAAAAAAGCAGGATTCTTGACAAGAGATTCAAGAATGAAAGAAAGAAAGAAATATGGTCTAAAGAAAGCAAGAAAAGCATCACAATTTAGCAAGAGATAGTATACACACAAAAAAACTGAGATTTAGTCAATACTGTTTGAAACTAGCGGTATTTTTTAAGAAATAAAGAGCATATT
>CAYQLL010000070.1:0-3334 GCA_964418405.1 uncultured Christensenella sp.
TGTCTTTGGCCTAAAACTTGCAATATGTATATTTTCGCCATATACAAAATTTTTTATAGCAAGTAAAATTTGTGCTGGTAGAACTTGTTTGTTTTGATTTGTTTCAAAGTGAGTCACAATAAAATTGTCATCAAACTCAATATCTGTGATATTTCCAAAATTTTCGCCATTCATTCCTACTATTAATTTTCCGAGCGGGCTTAATGGTTTGTCCAAAACAATGCTAGTTGAAATGCTATTTGTGTTTTTTATTGTAACAAAGTCACAAATTGAATAAATATTTTGCTTTTTTATGTAAAACTCGTTTTCATCTTGGTCAAAAAAGTATATTCCCAAGATTTTTTTGTACTTGTCGTCAAAAACAACATCGTGTATTGTCCCAACAATATTTGCGTCATACACACAAAAAACTTGTTTTCCAATTAGATTAGATAGCTTCATAATTCCTCCATAAATATGTGTATTTTGCTTTATTGTATATTATGCAAACATTTGCAAAATTAAAAAAAATGTGATAGCATATACATATGGGAATTTTTTCAAGTTTCAAAAAAATGTTTTCAAAAAATATTTGTCCAAAAGAAAGTGACCTTGCTTGCCTTGTTTTTCCGTATCCAACCAAGCAAATAACATTGGGTAGTAAAATTAAAGTCCCAAAAGGCTATGATGTTGTTTTGGGGCATAGTGGCAAAGTTCTAGATTGCTTGTATGAAGGCATATTTGAACTTAATATGACATCATTACCAAAATGCTCTCAAAAACTCAAACTAACCAAGCAAGACAAAAAGGGACGCTTTAAGAAAAAATTCAAAGCGAACGTATATTATATCAATAAAAGTGACTATGCAATCGATGTGCAAACATTTGACAAAGCTGAACTTGGCAACCGCGCTAGCGGAATTTTTACTTGCGGTCTTAGTGCATCAATTTCTTTCAAAATTAACGACAGCACAAAATTTATGGAAGTTATGCTAAATGAATATGACTACATAAAAGTTGGCGAAGCAGAAAAAATACTAAAATATCTTACAAGTGACATGCTCGTTAGTATATTGCATAAATATAACTTTGCGATATCCGCCATTGTGGCAAATAACCCCATTATCGCTCAAAACATAAAAGATGAACTATCTAGGAAGTATGGGAAATTAGGTTTAGTTCTAACTGAATTAAGTAATGTAAAATATATTTTGCCAAGAAAATATCAAATAAAGTATGAAGAAAAACTAAAACAAGCAAAAAATGAGCAAAATGTTCTGCAAGATAAAGATAACATCTCGCAACAAGAAAACTTGCAACAAACCACGCAAGCAGATGTTGAACAACAAAAGATTGAGCAAACAGAAGTTGAACAAGTTGAAAACAATCAAGACGAATACATTCCTTTTGGCAACATACAAATTGAAACGGCGGAGAAAGTTGTGCCAAGTGATAAAACATTGCAACAAAATCAAGTTAAGGAAACCGAGTCAACTGTGCAAGATGAACAGCCAACTCAAGATAGTGAGTTTGTTGATCTAAATCTTGAAAAAATTTACAAAGAAGACCAAACAAATGGCATAAAATGTTTGCATTGTGGCTATATTAACCCAAATAGTGCAACATATTGTGAAATTTGTGAAAACAAGTTGAAATAAAAGGAGCAAATATGGAACAAATAACAAAAGACTGGACCCTTGGCGAAGTCCTCGAGGCCAACGAAGATTTAGCCGATGTGCTTATGGGCTTTGGAATGCATTGTTTTTCTTGTCCAATGAGCCAAATGGAAACACTAGAAGAAGCATGCGAAGTCCATGGACTTGATGTCGACTTTGTTTTGGAAAAACTCAACGATGCCAAAGAAAGATAACAGCCAAAATGACCCCAAGATAGGTCATTTTTTAGTATAAATAAATTGATATTTGTGCTATAATTATTTCAAATAATAATTAAATTTTATTTCTAGCAATTGCTTTTTTCTTGTAAAATGGCTTGAATATTTGCAGTAACCAACTGGAAAAAGTTTTTTACGGTCGCAAGTTGGTCCTTACTTGAATTTTTTGAAAGTTCAACGGAGAATAAGTTTGCCAACATTGTTAATTCTTCGGGGGATAAGTCTTTCATACAACATTATATGTAAAATTATAGCGATGCGTTAGTGTTATTTGTTGCAAAAAATTAGTTGATGTGCTAATATAATGCTATGGAAATAAATATAGAAGAAAATAAAAAGTTATTTTTAGATTTAGTAAAACAAAATGTTTACCGTGACGGCATTGACAGTTTTTTAGATTGGCTGACAAAAACTAACTTTTTTCACGATCCAGCATCAACAAGATATCATTCCAATTTTGAAGGAGGTTTGTGCCAACACAGTCTAAATGTCTACGCACGTTTAATCAAACTTTTGCAATATGAATATGGCGACAAGTGGCAAGAAAAATGTAGTATGGAAAGTGCTGTTATTATTGGGCTTTTTCATGATATTTGCAAAGTTGACACCTATAGAGTTGATTTTCGTAATGTTAAAGAAGACGGCATATGGACACAAAAACCATATTACACGACAGATGACAATTTGCCGTATGGACATGGTGAAAAATCTGTGTACATAATCAATGGCTTTATTCGTTTAACAAGGGAAGAAGCAATGTGTATAAATTGGCATATGGGTGAATATGATCTAAGAGTTAAGGCTGGGCAAAGTTTGTCTAATATTTACTATCAATATCCACTCGTTCTTCTAACTCATCTTGCCGACAATATGGCATCGTACTTAGATGAAACAATCTTAAACTAAAAGGAGCATTTATGGGAACTAAAAAAGCATCTTTTCCTTTACTTTTTGCAAGTATTGGTCAAGCATATCAAATTGAACGACTTATTGGTGATGATAAAATAATGAAGCATTTGCATGATATAGGGTTTTATAATGGTGCAGTTATCAAAGTTTTATCAAAAATGAAAGGCGGTTTATTGGTAAATTTGCTGAATACAAAACTTGCCATTGATTCAAATATTTGTAGCAAAATTTATGTATCAGAATTGGAACATAAGAATGTAATTGAAATCGAAAAATAACAAAAAACATCAAAAAACGACAAAAAATTATGAATTTTTGTCGTTTTTTAATCAATTTTTATCTTTTTAGTCTTAAATCGCTATTTTCCATTGCAAAGCAAAGTGATGTTTTTTTATTTATAAGTCTTGAAAATATTCTTTCGCCATATCTTTGTTCAATCTCACCTAGGTCAAGGTTTGTTGAAATAATTGTTTTTTTGTTTTGCTCAAGTCTTGTGGCAATAATGTTATATAGTCCTTCAACTGTGACATTTTTCAAAATTGGCTCTGTTCC
>CAYQLL010000070.1:3434-5349 GCA_964418405.1 uncultured Christensenella sp.
CTACTATCATCGCACCATTTTTGCATTGCATTATATAGTATTTTCATTTTTTCGGCATTGTCAAAAACTGAAAAGTCAATACTATCAAAACTTGCGAGTGTGTGGCAAAAACCACTTTCTTCAAACAAAATTTTGTTAATTTCATCTTTAAGGCACGAACACATCTCGCCCTTTTTGTAGCCAGTGTCATTACAGTTTGTGCAAGTGTAGTGGGGGATAAGTGCAAGGTAATTTATTTTGTGTTTTTCTAGTATTTTTTGCTCATTTTGTTTAAGTTCTTCCACATTAAATTTAGGAGGTTCGCCATACGCTTCACATTTTGCATTTTCAAACTCCGCTTCTTTTAGTTTTGTATAGTTTTCTTTATAGTCTTTATATAAAAATGCTTTTTGCAAATTTGCATATGCAAAATTTTCGGCACTACTATGTCTATCTTTAATCACATTCAATGCTTTTTTAAGTATGCTATTGTTTATCATAATTCTCCTAAATATCTATTTCCTCCAAACTTGTGAACAGTGAAGTAATCTCGTCTTTTGTGTATGACCTTTGCGAGTAATCTTGTTTCTGTTCAACTTTTGGCGATTTTTCTTTCTCTTTAGTGCTATTTTGCGATTTTTTTGCTTGCTCTATGGTTGTAATATTTTCACTATGCCACGACGATAAAATTTTGTTTATGTACTTGATTGGGTTTGGTCTGCCGTTTGCATATTCACTTGCAAGATTAATTAACTCGCTTGGCATATTCCAATTTTCCGTCCAAATTTGATAGCATTCTCTGTCAAAGTTGTTGACATTTCTTGTTTGTCCAACACTTTCAATAATTTTTTTAATTTGCTCATCTTTGGATATAATGTTATTAAAATACTCGTTCAAACTTTGCTCGCTTACAATTCCAAGTTTGTAAAACTTTTGAATTTGTATGTTCATATATTCAAGTGTCCTGATGCTTGACTTAAAACAATAGTTGCTTATTACCTGCAAAACACTGTCATCATATCCCAAGTTTTTCCAGTTGACAACATAGTTTTCAACAACTGGTTCAATGTTTTCGTAATATAACCCCAAGTTTTTGCAAATTGTTCTGGAAAGTGCAAAAAGTTGTTTCTTTTGCTCTTCATATTCGTCAATTTCAAGCGATGTAAACAATTTCATTGAAAAATACTTTTCAAGCAAGGCATCGATGTACGCAAAATTGACTGCTTTTTTTTGCTTTTTTTGACTTTTAATAGCAAAAATAATTGTTCCGGTGTCATAACCCATATTTTGCCATTTTGCATACAAATCTCTCTCCGCCGGGTCAAGTTTTCTTTTTATCTGCATTGCTTTTAGTATAAGCGAAAGTTGCTCGTTTGTTTTTTCATAGTCCAGTAACTTTTCGTTTATTTTTTCCGCTGTTGTGTATCCGTCGTTTGCCCAATTTTTTGCAACAGTCAAAATGTATGGATATGTGACATTTTCGCCTTTAAGGTCAACACAATATTTTATTATCATCAAAAATGCACTCTGTTCAATGTGCAAACTTTCCATTGTGACATAGTACTCATAATATTCATTTGGCATAATCATTCTGCCAGTAATTATTTCTTGTGCTTGCAAGTTAAATGAATGATATTTATCACTGCTGAGTTTGGATAATTTTACACTTGCATTTTTTATTGGCAAATATCTCACTTGAATTGGCATTGTTTCTAAAATTTGCACAAGCCCTTGGTCTTGCCAATATAGGTAAGCACTTTCAATATCCTCTTTTGTAAGGTTAAGTGCTTTTGAAAACTCGTCAATTGTGTTGTGAGTGGGGTTAGAACTACCACACATCATAAGCCCGTACAAATACACTTTCACACAATCATTTGGTGCAAAAGGCAAGTAAGAAGAAATGAACATATTGTCCACTGTTGTTTTATTTTCTACC
>CAYQLL010000071.1:0-5323 GCA_964418405.1 uncultured Christensenella sp.
CTTGAAAATACACTCACTTCGCTCGTGTGCTTTCAGACAAAACTTCCGATAATATCAATTATTCATACTTCTTTTTCATATTGTCCAATATGTTTTTGATTTTTTGGCGGGTTGAGATGGGGTGTATTAGTTCAAGTCCTTCGCCATATTGCAAGCACCAATAAATGAGTGACTGTTCGTTGCCGTGAATGTCAGCGTACACTTCGCCGTTTTGTTTGTCTTTATATATCTTTGCATTTTCGCCAAACCAGTCCTGCACATAGGATATGCAATATTCATCATCAATTCTAATTTTTGCATCTATTGAATTTGTTGAAAACATATAAATATTTTCATTTGTGTATTTTACAATATCAAAACCATTTTCACAACCTTGCAAACTTTTTATTGGTCTTGTGTCTTCATCTAAAATTTCAATATCGGTCATTCTTTCAATTTTATAGTTTGCGATATCTTTGAAATAGTTATTGTTGCAAACAAGATAATATTTCCCTTGATTATTGACAAGATAGTAAGGACTTGCAACAAGTTTTCTATTTTTCATTTTTTCGTTTTTTGAGACATCTATGTAGTAGCGATTATACTTAAATTTTATTCTTTTTCCCTTTTCTATTGCATCTAAAATTATGTCAATGTTATAAAAAACTTGTTTGTTATTTGTTCTTGCAACTTCACAACTTTTTGAAAGATAGGAAAAACTTTTTCTATCATCTTTGCTCAAAAATTTTTGCAATTTGTTTGTTAAATTTAGTGCTTGTTTTTGGTCAATACTTTTACTTGAAAAAACTGCATCAATCAAAAATCTAATTTCGCTTTTTTCAAAAAATCTTGAAAGCAAAAATGCACCATCGCCTTTTTCGCTATTGACATAAATTCCGTAAGGCTTGCCAAGATAGTTTATATCATCAATGCAATCACGAATGTTTTTTCTTTCAATATGAATATTATAGATTGATTTTAACTTTTCTTGTATTTCGGTGTGTTTTAGGTGCTTTTCACTATTTGTATAATCGTTAAGAATTTCAAACACCCTAAAACGAGTAAATCTTTTGCTTTGTCCATCAACTGAAAGTTTTGAATTTTTTATTGGCATAATATTTCCACCTTTTCAAAATGTAAGTAATTTTATTGTATCATATATATATCAAAATAACAAATATATAAGCAAAAATTCACCAAGTCTAATTATTTTGGCGAATTGTATTTGCTTTTAATTTTTCTAAATTTTTTTGTAAAATCATTTGCATCTATTGGATAAATTGATATACTTTTTTTGTTGTTATCAAATATAACTACATCTATTGTTTTTTGATTATAATTTTTTGTATATTTTGAAAAATGGTGCAACAAAAATAAATTTGTTCTTTTTGTTTTTTCATTATAAATATCAAAACTTAAATAAAAATCTTCCTTGCATAATTTTTCAAATGAGAAAAGTGTTTTTTCTATATCAAAAAAAGTGAAAAATTTAGTGATTTTATCTTTATTAACATTATAAAAATTGCTTATTTTATCTCCATAATTTCTATACTTATCTTTACTATTGAAATCATAAAAAATATTATTTTTTGTTGATATTTTTAATATATTATTTGCCAAACAATATTTTTCATAATAATCATTAAAACTATTTTTTGAGTTTGTATTTCGTGTGTCAAAATGAATATATGACAAGATAAATTTTGTCATTTCTTTGTCAAACTCTTTTTCTTTTTCCGTTAAGGGTATTTGGTCGGGCGAATTTATATCAAGTTCAAAATCAATAGCATCTATAACCTCAAATAATGAGTCTTCTGTAATGTCTTGATTACTTGCAAGAAATTCGGAAACATAATTTGCAGACATATCATAAAACCAACTAAAATTTTTTATATATTCTTTTTCTGGTTTTACGTTTGAATAAATATCACATTCGCTAGTTTTTTGATTAAAAAAGTCATTAAACAAACTTTGATAAATTTTTAGTTTGCCATCATAAGAGTGAAAAAACAACTCTTTTTTATATTCATCACAAGTGAGTTTTTCTTGCATTTTTGCTTGTTTTATTAGTTTTTCAAATTGCTTTTTGTATTTTGTATTTATCAAATTATTTGGCAAATCCTCTATGCCAAATTTGTATTCTTCAAAATAATATTCAAACAAAATTTCTAGCATTTTGTCACTGAGTTTATTTAACTTTTCAAATTCTTTTTCTTTATTCATAACACACCTTAAAACATTAAAGTTTATCACTAAAAATATCATTTAAATTTTCAAAAATTGCATTTTTGTTTACAATTTTCCAAACCTTTTCATTTTTTGTAGTATAGCCATCTTTCTCCCAAGTTTCAATCATTTTTGAAGCCTTTGGATAACCAACTCTCAAATACTTTTGAACAGTTGAAAAAGATATTTCATCAAGTTCGCAAAATTTTTCAATGCTCTTTTTGTAAAATTCTTTATCATGGACTTCTTCTTCAATTGTTTGAATTGACATATAGTCACTTTTCAAAAAGTTTTCGTGTGCTTTTTGAATTTTAGCATCTAACATTTTCTTTTTGCTTGCCTTTTTGCCACCACCTTGGAATAGCACTATAATTTTATTTACACTTTCATTTGTTTCGCAAACCCCACACCCAAAAATAATGTCAATGTTATTATTTAGTTTACTTCTCACAATTTCCGCCAAACTAAACACATCATCAAGTTTTGTATCTTTTCCACCCAAAACATACAAAACAACTTGACTTAAATTTGAAACACTTTCAATAAACTTATCAAGTTTTGTTTCATATTCTTGCACAATTTCAGAACTGTCATTATTTTCAATCACGAACGCATCAATAATGTTTTGCCCTTTTAGTTCTCTTGTATCAATGCTTATAAGTGTGCTATCTATTAGCATATTTGCTATTTCGTTTAATATGTTCACAATTTCATTAACAGATTTTTCTTTTGTGTTTAATAAATATAAATCAATATCTTTATTTTTTGCTGTATCAATTAGTTGTTTTATTTTATTATTTTTTAGTAATTTTTCATAATTAAATACAATACACAAAATATTTGTATTTTTTAATATTTCATCTTCACTAAAATTGAATATATTTGTCTTTTCATTATATTCCAAATAAAATATTTCTTTTGATAATTTTTCCTTAATATTTTCTTTTGTCACATTCAAAACTGCAAGTTTTGAACTTTTATCTTGTGAAATTTTTTCTTCCATAATTTTCTCCTTTTTACTTAACAAACAAAGTTAAATCACATTCACATCGCATTCTTTTGAATAATTCAAGACACACAGAACAGAAATTAAACTCATTATATTCAACATCTAATCTAAATGATATAATCGCACTTTTTAGCGAATGACTTTTTACATCTTTTTTATTTTCCAAAAATACTTCCAATAAATCTAAACCATTCACATTTGTTAAAATATCTACTGCGTTATTTTTCTCCAAAAATGCACTTAAAAAGGACATCGAAAACGATAAGTTATATGACACTATTAGTGTATCTTTGTTTATTATGCTTTTTAGTAAATTAATTAAAAATTCACTATTTTTCCCACCTAATACATCTTTTTGACTTATTTTTGTCAGCAAAGAAATTTCTTGCGATATACCGCTATTATCGGTGTTTATGAAAATGTCATCTTGTCTTTCAATTTGCATTTTATTGTTAGTTAAAATATATGAAAACATAATAATTTTGTCTTTACTTACATTCAGTCCCGTTGTTTCAAAATCAATAAATAGAAAATTTTTATAACTACTTATTTCTCTTTTTGTTTTATCGTTTTTATTTTCCAATTCCATATTATTTTCCATAATTTCTCCCTTAACTTTATTATATAAAAACAAATGTCCATAAAAACGGACATTTGAATAATTTTTGAAAATTCCCCCAAGCCCACACCTCGCAAAGAAAACTGATATCTGGTAAGAATATTGACAATTAAAGTGCACATGTAAATTTAATGACACGACATTTATTTTTTTCTCTGGTCACGAGAAATATAAACCAAAATTCTTTTTCCGTTTGTTTCGCCCCAAACAGTGGGCTTGATATCCACTTTTTATTTGCTACCAACTTTTTATTTACAAACTATTTTACAAAAGTTCAGTTAGCCAATTCATTTCTTGTATGCTTGTGTCAACTTCTCGAAGTTGTTTGGAAAATTTGCTTACTTCTTTTTGCATTTGGGCAACATTGAATGTTGTCACAGTCCTAATTTCGGAATGTGTTAGTCTAACATTTGAAACACCGCCTGCCGAGATAAAAGTTCTCAATATCTCAATGGTTGTTTCCAAAACATTTCTTTTTGTAATAAGCGAAGATATTGTTTCCCCATCTTTTGTTTTTGTTAGTTCGTTTGTCATATTTATATGCGTAATTAAATACTCATATCTTTTTGTATCTTCATAAAGTTCACCAAGCAAGTCCTCTGGTTTTTCGTTTGGGGACAGTCCTTCTTGTACGGTGGCATTATTTATAAGTCTTTCCCTATCTTGTTGTAATTTTTTTTGTAAATCTGATCGTTCAATCAACGCTTCTGCTAATTTCATTTTATTTCTCCTTTTTAATATTTTAACATATCTAGAAAAATTTTACAAACAAAATTATTGCTTTGAAACATTGCCTTCTTCATCAATAAGTGGCATAAATTTCGCTAAGGTTCTTGAAAATCGTGGGTGTCTTAATCTTCGAAGTCCTGCACAGATTAAATTATAAACTCGCTTTGGTGTTTTGTGTGTAAGTTTTGCCATTTCGTTTATTGTTCTATTTTGAATATAATAAAACTGCAAAATGTGACCAAGTCCAAATTCTTTTTCAATGTCATCTAAAATGTTTTCTATGCACAAAGTTAGTCCTTGTTGCTTGTTTATGTATTCAATAACTTTCCTTTGGCACTCGGCATCATATATTTTGCCAAACACTGCGGTCATAACAGTTGCAGGATAAACGCAGTCAACTTCTTCTATTTCGCCATTGTTATTTTCGCAACGAATTTTTTTGTCATTTGGTTTAATGTCAAGTTCTTCAATTTCCCAATCTTCCATATTTTTCTCCTTTTATCAAAAGTATGTTATCACACCCTATGACCATAAAAACGGACATTATACAATTTTTACAACATTTTCATACAAAATTTTTGTTTTGTTTATTTTTTCATCAATATGCAAATGCCCACAAAACCAACACTTGTATTTTACTTCTTTTGCCACAAAATCTAATATATCTGAACTTTTTGTTGAGATAACTTTGTGTTTTAGATAATACGGAATATCTTCCCCGCACTGTGTGAGAATTTTAACAAAGTCGCTTAGTGTTTTTG
>CAYQLL010000072.1:0-5280 GCA_964418405.1 uncultured Christensenella sp.
CCCCAAAATATGTTGTTCGTCTAGTCCAATTGCTTTGAGTGTTCGATCTTTCGACATATCGTCATTTATGCTTGCACTGACTGAAATACCTTCACAGTCAAGTGCCATCATAAGCGATTGACTGTTTACCATTTCAAACGACACACTCAAGATATTGTTTACCTTTTGATAAGGATGTCCATTGATTTTTATGTATTCAATTTTGTCATTTATGTTTCTTATAAAATAATCTCTTAAACCTTTTAGTTTTTGATTATTCGTGACAAGGTCACGATTTGCAATATCAAGTGCTTTGCCCATTCCAACAATTAAAGGAACATTTAGACTTTCAATCAACACATTTTCTTCATTGCTTGAACCTAAAAGCAACTTGTCAATTTTTACCTCACTTTTTACATACAGTGCGCCAACACCTTTTGGTCCATGAACACAATGCGAGGATATTGTCATGGCATCAATTCCCATATCAACGACATCGACTTTAATAAACCCAAGTGCGTTGCTTGCGTCGGTATGAAAAATGGCACCCTTGTCGTGAGCAATGCTTGACAATGTTTTGATATTTTGTATTGTTCCAATGCTACTGTCAATTGCTTTTACTGAAACCAAAATTGTGTCTTCACTTATGTAGTGCAATAGTTCAACCAAACTTACGAGTCCTTCACTGTCACAATTTATGTAATCAACCTTGTAACCTTCACTTTCAAGTTTTTTGCAACAAGCGAGTACACTTTCGTCTTCAAGTTTTGAAACAATAATATGATTGCCTTTTGACTTATTCGCATGTGCTAAGCCCAAAATTGCCCAGTTGTTTGACTCAACAACACCACTAGTGAAATATATTTCACCTGTGTTTGCATTGATAGCTTTTGCAATTTTATCTTTTGCTCGGTTTAATAATCCGCTTGCTTCTCTTCCAAAAACATGAGATTTGGATGCTTCACCATAGAATGTTGTGAAACATGGTAACACTTCATTCAAAACTTCACTTGAAATATTTGTACTGCTTATGTTATCTAAATATATTCTTCTTTCCATATTATTCCCTTTTGCCTTTTGTAGTATAACACCTTTTTCTTGCGTTTGCAATATCAAAGTTAAATATTGCTGTGATTTACATAAATTTGTTTAATTTTTCAAGTATATATTCTTTCTGCATATATCCGCTAAATTTTTCTTGCATTTCGCCATTTTTGAAAATTACCATTGTTGGAACAACCATAATACCATACTCTCTTGCGAGGTCTTCGCTTTTGTCAATATCAACTTTGTAAAACTTCGCAGTTGTGTTTTCACTTACATCTTCAAGGACTGGCGATAGCATTCTGCAAGGTCCGCACCAAGTTGCAAAAAAGTCAACAAGCACAACCCCACTCGCAATTTTTTCTTCAAAATTATTTTTGTTTATTATTTCCATAACACTCTCCTATAAAATATATTTCTTCAAATCTCTTTGTTTCACTGTTTCGCCAAATACTTTTACAACAAAAGGTCTGTCAATAACAACTTCGCTTAGTGGATATTCGCCATTTGCGTTAAACGAAACATCTTCCAAGAGTTTTTCCATTATAGTATGCAACCTTCTTGCACCAATATTCTCGGAACTTTCGTTTTGTTGTTCGGCAATTTGAGCAATTTCATCCAAAGCGTCGTCGGTGAATTTTAGGTCAATGTTATCAATTTTAAGAAGGCTAGCATATTGCAAAGTTATTGCATTTTTTGGTGTTGACAAAATTTTGACAAAATCGTCTTTGGTTAGGTTATCAAGTTCAACTCTAATTGGGAATCGTCCTTGAAGTTCCGGAATCATATCCTCAATTTTTGAAACATGGAACGCTCCCGCTGCGATAAACAAAATAAAGTCGGTTTTTATGTTGCCGTATTTTGTTGCAACTGTGCTACCTTCAACAATTGGCAAAATATCTCTCTGCACGCCTTCTCTTGACACATCTGGTCCACTTTGTGTTGACTTTCCAACAATTTTATCCATTTCGTCAATAAAAATTATACCCTCTTCTTCCGCTCTTTTGATTGCCTCACTATTCACACTATCATTGTCAATAAGCTTTTCGCTTTCATCCTCGACAAGATTTTCTCTGGCACGTAGAACAGACATTTTTTTCTTTTTCTTTCTTCCTGGGAAAATATCCGAAAATACTGCACCAATACTAATCTCGCCCATTCCTATTCCTGACATCATATCCATGGAAGATGATTTTTCACTAACTTCAACTTCGACTGTTAAGTCATTGTATTTGCCAACTTTATAATTTTCTTCTATTTCGCTAATTGTCAAGTTTTCTTGTGGGTTTGTTTTTGCCAAAGTTTCGGCTATAATTTTTACAAGTTTTTCATCAACGATTTGTTGTGCCCTTTTCTCAACTTCGTGCATTTTTTCATCTTTTACCATTCTAACGGACACAGAAACAAGGTCACGAACCATACTTTCAACATCTCGACCAACATATCCCACTTCGGTATATTTTGTGGCTTCAATTTTCACAAAAGGTGCTTTTACAAGTTTTGCAAGTCGTCTTGCAATTTCAGTTTTACCGACACCTGTTGGCCCTTTCATAATGATGTTTTTGGGTGTTATTTCTTCCCTTATTTCTTTTGGTAGTTGACTACGTCTATATCTGTTTCTAAGGGCAATGGCAACCGCTTTTTTGGCTTCGCTTTGCCCAATAATATATTTGTCAAGTTCTGTGACAATCTCTTTTGGTGTCAAACTCATATTATCCTCCTAAACTTCCTCGCAAACAATATTTGAATTTGTGAAAATACAAATCTCGCTTGCGATTAAAATTGATTTTGTGGCAATTTCTTTTGCTGACAATTTTGTGTTTTGCATAAGTGCTTTTGCTGCCGCCAAGGCATAATTTCCGCCACTACCAATTGCACAAACATCGTCTTGTGGTTCAATGACTTCGCCAGTGCCAGACAAGATAAGCATTTGCTCTTTGTCGGCTACTATCATCATGGCTACAAGTTGGCGAAGTGCTTTGTCCATTCTCCAAAGTGATGCAAGTTCAACCGCACTTTTCATAAGATTGCCCGAAAATTTGTTAAGCATTTCTTCAAATCTTTCGCTTAAACTGAAAGCGTCGGCAACTGTTCCTGCAAAACCAATTACAACTTTATCGTTGTATATTCTTCTTACTTTTACTGCGTTGTTTTTGAAAACAACACTTTGTCCCATCGTAACTTGTCCATCGCCACAAACGACAATTTTTCCATCTCTTTTTACTGCACAAATTGTTGTGCCCTTAAATAATCCTTCCATTTTTAGTCTTCCTTTTTATATTTTTCTATTTCTTCCATTGAACGCTCAAGATAGTATTGTTTTTTGAGTTTTTTGTCTGTAAATGTCTTGTCGCAAACAAAAATTCCATAGTTAGCGTTCATAGGTTCAAAGTTTTTCTCGTTGGTCTCGTTTGTTATATAGTCTATTATAGCACCTATACATGTATTTTTGCTAATACTTTTTAATGGTTTTTTTTGTAAAAATCTTAGCATATTTTGTGCGGCGAAAAGTCCGCTCGCAATACTCTCAACATATCCTTCAACACCGCTTATTTGCCCTGCGATAAAAATATTTGGATAATTTTTTAGTTGTGAGAATTTATTTAGACATTTGGGCGAATTTATATAACTGTTTCTATGCATTGTGCCATATCTTAAAAATTCGGCATTTTTTAGTGCTGGAATGAGCGAAAATACTCGTTTTTGCTCACCAAATATGAGATTTGTTTGGAAGCCAACCATGTTCAGAGAAGTTCCGTCTGTGTTTTCTTTTCTTAGTTGCACCATTGCATAAGGTTTGCCGTCTTTTACTTGCCTAGATAGTCCAACTGGCTTCATCGGACCATATCTAAGAGATTTATCTCCGCGTTTTGCAAGCACTTCAACTGGCATACAACCTTCAAAAACTTTGAGTTTTTCAAAAGAGTGGAGTTCAACTGTTTTTGCGTCTTTGAGTTCTTTTATAAATGTTTGATATTCGTCAAAGTCAAGCCAACAATTAAGATAGTCCGCCCCACCCTTTTCGTATCTACTCCCCCAAAAAGCACGCGACATATCCACGCTATCCAAACTCACGATTGGTGCAATTGCATCATAAAAATAGCAATTATCGTCGCCAATTAGTGTTTTTATATATGAAAAAAGTTCGTCATCACAAAGTGGGCCTGTTGCAATGATTGTTGGAACATTTATATCAAAATTTTTAACTATTTCGTCTATAACTTTTATGTTTTTGTTTGAATATATTTTTTCGGTTATTGTTTTTGAAAACTTTTCTCTGTCAACTGAAAGTGAGTTTCCAGAAGGCACAGCACAACATTCGGCAATCGACAAAAGGAATGAGCCAAGTTGTTTTAGTTCAAGTTTTAGTAGTCCGCTTGCAGAAAGTGACTCAGTGCTTTTTAGACTATTTGAACAAACAAGTTCGCCCAAATTGTCACTTTTTTGGGCAGGTGTGCGTTTTATCTTTTTCATTTCATAAAGATTTACTTTTATATCATTGCTTGATAAATACAAAGCTGCCTCGCAGCCCGCAAGTCCCGCGCCTATTATGTTTACTATATTATTCTTTGACATATTTACAATTTGAATTGGAGCAAACAACTCTTTGCCCTTTTTTTACGAGTGCAGAATTACAATCTGGGCATTTCTCCCCAGTTGGAATATCCCAACTCATAAACTTGCAATCGGGATAACCACTGCACGAATAGAATATTTTACCTTTTTTGCTATGACGTTGCAAAACATCTTTGCCACATTCTGGGCATACACCTTTTGGCATCTTTTCGTCTTGATATGACATTATGTTTTTGCAAGTTGGGAAATCTGAACAACCCAAAAATTTACCAAACTTTCCTTCTCTTATTACCATATAATGTCCGCACTTGTCGCATTTTATGTCAGTTTTTATTGGTTCTTTTTTGGGCGATACATATGCATTGAAATTAGCATTTTCTAGTAGTCCCTTAAAACTTATCCAAAAAGCGTCAATAACTTCTTGCCATTTTGTTTTGTCGTCCGCCACGTCGTCAAGTTTTGTTTCCATATATGCAGTGAATTTGACGTTTATCATCTTATTGAAATAATTTTCCAAAAAGCCTGTTACGCTTTTGCCAAGTTCAGTTGGGACGATATATTTTCCGTCTTTTATTGTGTATTGTCTTGATGCAATTGTGGTAACTGTTGGCGCATACGTTGCGGGACGACCGATTCCCTTTTCTTCCATTGCCTTAACAAGACTTGCTTCTGTGTATCTTA
>CAYQLL010000073.1:0-5277 GCA_964418405.1 uncultured Christensenella sp.
CGCTTTTCCATTTCTTCAAAATCTACCAAGAGTTTTTTGAGTTTGTATTCTATGTTTTCATTCATAATTTTTTCTCCTATTTTTTTGCGTGGAGTTTTGCCACGGCTTTTTTGTTTTTTGAGATTCTTTTAATTCTGTGCGTTAAAACTAGGGGATACACTCGTGCCGTTGGCACTCGGTATGACACAACTGGAACATAGTGCGTTTGATTTGGGGGACACGCTCCCCACGCTACGCGGGGTCGGTGTGACACAGTTAGAACATTGTGCGTTAAAACTAGGGGATACACTCGTGCCGTTGGCACTCGGTATGACACATAACGTCCGTGTCGTCCCGAGTGGCAAATACTTGCCACGAGAGGAACTCCCGACAGGGCAAAAGTTATCACGTGTCAATCATATGCATTTTAACACTGCTTGCAAAGCATCAACTATGGAAGAATCTCGTTTTTGTTTTTGGACAAAAGTATTGTAAGGCAGAAAAACGCCAAATGCAAGAAAGAGTGCCAAATTATCACTTTTTTCGCAATTTTTTAATTTTTTTTGCAATAAAACACTAATTTTTGTTTTCATTTAATAAAAGTGGCAAGTTTGCCACTTTTATTAAATGAAAACTATAAAAATAAAAAAACACCCCCATAAAGTGGCTTAAAAACAGGCATTTTGTGGGGGAATTATAGATTTTTAAGTTTTTTGTGGGGTTTTTACACACTTTTAACACTTTTTGGGGCATATTTTACACAAATATTATCATATAGTGTGGAATTGTTTTTTTGTTGTCTATTATTCCAATATTTCCGCTAATTAGTTTGTAGGCAACATATGGGTTATATTTTGCAATAAAGTTATTTAGTGAAACAGTTGCACTGTTTCCTGCTTTTACTTCCACAGGAATCACTTGAGCATTTTTTTCAATTAAAAATTCCAATTCGTTTGAGTCGTTTGGTTTGTAATAGTATAAGTTGTAGCCCTTTTTTATCAAACATTCGGATATAATATTTTCGTATATACCGCCTTTTGCATTGCCAATTATTGTGTTTTGCAAAATTGCCCTTTTTGTTTCAAAACCATACATCGCACAAAGCAGACCAGTGTCGTTTATATAAAGTTTGAACTGTTCGTCTATCGCATTTGCCATTAGGGGAATATTCGCCTCGTGAACATTATTGCAAACATTAACCAAAGCGGAATCTTTTAACCATTGTACACTATTTCCATATTTTTTGCTTGTTTGACCTTTTTCCACTGTTGAATATTGAAATTTTTTAATTTCTTTTGCAAGTTGTTTTGGAATTGCGTCATAGCATTTTCTAACCTTTATTTTTTCAGCACCTTTTGCGTGTTTTGAAATGTCAAATCTATAATCTTCCAAAATTTTGTTTTGCAATTGTGCAACTTTTGTGAAATCGTGGTTCGTGCAAAAATCTGCAACAACTTCAGGCATTCCGCCAACAACAATAAATTCCCTAAACAACTGCTCATATTGTTCATTTAGCCTATTTGGGACTTTTTCATTATTGTCAAAAAATTCTTTAAGATAATTTATTGCATCATCACCATAACCATTAGCCCACAAAAATTCTTCAAAATCTAGCGAATACATTGTCAAAAAACTTTCATAACCTGTTGGAATTGATTTTGGTTCTTCAACATTTTCGTCGGCATCTTCGCCATAAGTTAGCCCAAGCAAACTGCCCGATGTAATCACATCGTACTTTTGGTCTTCTGCCAAAAATTTAATTGATGTTCTTGCGTTCCCACAAACTTGAATTTCGTCTAAAAATATAAGAGTTTTGCCGGGAATTAGTTTTGCACCTTGAATTTGTGCCGTTAATCTTTTGTAAATTGATTCGGCAGACAAATCGCCTTCAAAAATAGATTTCAGCGAACTATTTTTAAGAAAATTTATTTCAATATAAGACTGATACTCCCTTTTCCCAAACTCACGGACAAGATATGTTTTGCCAATTTGTCTTGCCCCCTTTATCATAAGACAGTCCTTTTTGTGATTGTTTTTCCATTCCAAAAGTTGTTTGTATGCTTTTCTTTTTAACATAATCCACTCTCCATTTCCTTTATTTTACACACAAAAAAAGAGTTTGTCAACAAAAAAAGGAATAAAATCGGATACTTACTATATGCGAAAAAGGAATAAAATCGGATATTCGCTATATACGAAAAAGGAATAAAATCGGTATATCAAATATTATCATTGGAGCAAAAAGACACTCACAAATTTGGGGATTGATATATCATCTGTTAAGTTAAGTGAATAGAATTGGTTTGTGTTGAGTTAAGCGAAAGAGTGTTTTGTGCAGTTGGCACGCGGAGTGACGTCGCAAAGCGACGACACAGGGCGAAACGAACGAGTGCGTTTCGCCCAAACAAGTCGCCACAAATTGTGGCGACTTGTTCCCGCGTCCCACCCCGCCCTATATTTTTGGCACTCTTTCTTGCATTCGCCAATTTTGTGCATTAAAATAATTTTGTCCAAAAACAAAAAAGCCGTGGCAATATGCCACGCAAATAAATTTTTATAGGAGAAAAAACAATGAATGAAAACAACAATATTTTACAACAAATGAGAACAACTTTTGAGGAACTTGAAAAAAGAATCAAATCCTTGGAGCGAGCCACAACTGCCAATGCACAAGTTGTGGCTCTAAATTCTTGTATTACAGAAATTAAAACGCTACTTGAAGATTTTGAGCAAAAATACGAAGCACATATTTCGGAATATAATTCACACATTCAAGAATTTGATACTTTTAAAACACAAATAGAAAACGGACTTGAAAGTAACATAAACGTTGACAATAATCAGTCACTTTTAATCAATAATACACTAACAAGCCTAAATCAATTGCGAACTACAATTTCGTCACTAAATCAAAAAGTGACATCACTAGAACAGTCACAAGGTGGCGAAGTTGAAAGCACTGACTATGAAAAGCTGTATTTGAATTTATGTACATTAAAAGACAAAATGTATCTTCCGCGAATTTCAATTTTTGGGGATATTTCACATATGATTGATGTCCAAATTTCTATTAATTTGACAAGATCATCTCAAACAAATTCAACGGCACTAACCTATTCTGCCTACATAAATGGCACAAAACATGGAGATTATAATATTTCATGTGAGTTGGGTGCAACAACAACTGTGGAATTTACACACAAATTTACAAATAATAATACTCTCAACTACTTCGATTTTGTAATTAACAATGCTAATAAATCACAAGTCAATTTTGTGGAAGTGGTTGTGAAGGGTAAAAATGTCAAAATTTACTCAATAATGTCAAAAAAGATGTCAATTTGCTGTTTTTCTAATAAATATTATATTGTAAGCCAAGACGAACTAGGTAAAGTTAAATTTTGCGAAATTGAAAAAAGTCAACTTGACAACTACCAAGAATATCTAACAGAAATTGATAAGTTTAACATAAATTCTTATCCAACCAAGTTCGATATTATCCCAATCACAAAGAAAACCTCACAAGGTACACTTGAAAACGATTTATCTATTTCCACCAACGGACTTATTGCCGTCGGAAATACTTCTGACCCTATATCTGGGTTTTATTTATACACGTATTCTGGTGATCAATTCTCCAAAAAAACAGGATATACAATTCTGAGTAATAATTTTGATTCTGTCCCATACACAGAGAACTTAGAGGGTATGTCATCGGTAATTCCGCTCACTGAGAACAACGGTGTAATTATTTTCGAATTAAAGCAAACAGGAAACATTTCATACACCTTAAAGTTAAATAATGAGAAAGTGGATAAGTCATTAAGTGCGACATTTGTGCGAGATAATTCGTTGGGATATGCTTCAACATGTGGCGGTGTTAAGGGTATCCTTGTGACAGATGAAAACACAATGATTACTTATTATCCATGCAGAGAAGCAACATATAAAGTTGATATTGCAAAAGGTAAAAATGCCACTGCTTATATTCAACCGAATGGCAACATAAATGTATATATTTCAACCAATAAAGTGGTGAAAAAATATGTTCTTTGCCTTGACCCAACAACAAACAAATACCAATTACAAGGGGAAACAAAAGAATTTGTTGGAATAACAAGTTATGAAGAACTATATGACAACAAAGCACTTGTTTATACATATGATGACTATAAAATTATAGATAATCAAGAATTTTAAGACATGGCGTTTGGCGTCTATGCCGCAGCAAGTGTAAGCTACACAACAAGTGGTAGTGTTTCGTTCAAAATTGCTGACGTCTATGTTGATGTAACAAGCACTTTGAATAAAGTTGTTGGCGGAACGACTGAACAAAATGTTTCAGGGGTAGAAGCTTCTTCTTACACAGGGGAAGATCAAAAAACTTTTAAGGAATTAAATGCAGATAAAAACTTTGGGGATATAGCTTTGACAAATGTGAATGACTATGTTGAAGTTGTTTGCACAATCACGAACAAAAACTCAATTGCAATCTATGTGAAATTCGAAGTGACTCAGCCAACCGACACAACGAACTTAACAACAACTGTTGCTTGCAAGAACGATGAAGCAGGAGTTTCGGCACCTGGGACTTTGTTTAGCCTTGCAAGTGGGAAAACAGCTACATTGACATTAAAGATTGTTTTGAAAAACAATGTTAACGAAATAGCTAACACCAGCGGTGGTTATTCGATAGTTGGGACAGCTCAACTCGCGAGTGAGTAAAAAGAGAGACTTTGGGCGAAAGTCTTTCTTTTATTATGCTCTCATGGCTTTCGGTGTGTACGCCGCAGCAAGTGTATCGTACGAAATTGGCGGTAGTGTGAAATTCGAAGTAACCGGTCAATTCGTTCAAATTGACTACACACTAAAATCGAAAATTGGCGGAACACCTCAACCTGACGATTCAAGAGTCGCTTACTCTTATCAAAAGGATGGGGAAAATCTAGTATCAAAAGATGGTGATGTTTACAAAGGAAATGAAACAACAGGAACAAAAGCGGAATCAAACAAAGACTCATTCGACCTGAAAACATTCACAAAAGTAGGGGACTATGCTGAATACACAATAAAGTTAACAAACAAAGGTGCAAGAAATGTTGATGCTAAAATTACATTGACAGGTGTGCAAAGTTCAATAGATGGTCTAACTATTACGAAGACGGGAAGTACGGACTCGATAGAAAATACATCTTTGGCAGCAAATGGTAGCATTGAATACGTTCTTAAAATTGAACTGGCTGACATGCTACACGATGTAGACTTGAGTGCGATTAAATTTACAGTTGATGCAAAAGA
>CAYQLL010000074.1:0-5176 GCA_964418405.1 uncultured Christensenella sp.
AGTAGACACCAAAAAACCGCTTTGGCTAACTCTTTTGATGTTTGTTTTGGGTGCTTGTGCAATTGGTGGCGGGGCATATCTTTTGGTTGATAAAGTTGAGTTTTTGGCAAAAGTGATTGGCATAAGCGAGCAGTTTGTTGGACTGACAATTGTTGCTGTTGGCACAAGTTTGCCCGAACTTGTGGTTGTGCTAAAATGCATAAAAACTGACGCACCAAGTTTGGGAATAGGCAATATAATAGGTTCAAGCATACTCAATGTCACACTGATTTTGGCTGTTGCAAAACTTGTTGCATTTAACGATAAGATGACAATCACAAACGAAACGGCATTTATTTCACTTCCGCTAGCACTTTTGTTTAGTTTACTTTTCTTGCTTCCTATACTATTTACAAAAAAGACATACAAATTTCAAGGAATAATATTTTTGATTGTGTATAGTTTGTATATTGTGTTCCTACTTTGCAACATTTTATTCAAATTTATATAAAAATTTTTCGACAAAAACAGTACAATAGTTGACAAAATTCTTGGCAAAGTGTAGTCTATAAACAAGTTATACACAATCATAAATTTTAGAGTGTTAAGTAAATCAAGAAAAAGATGTTATATTTTTATAACAAAATGTGGAAATGTGGATAACTTACATAAATTAGTCCACATTTTACATAAAAAGTATAAAAATTTATAAATAATTGACAAAATGAATAAATATTCAAATGTGGAAATGTGGATAACTTTTCCACATTTTCGTATTTTTGCGGAAAAACTAAGGATAGTTGATTGACAATCAGTGTGGATAAATATATAATAATCTCAAAAGTTAAAGATTATTTATGCATACAAAAAATGTGGATAACTCTTTAACTAAAAGGACGGATAAATGAAAAAAAAGATTTTAATTACTGCAGCACTTCCATATATTAACAATGTGCCACATCTTGGACATATTGTTGGTTGCCACTTGCCAGCCGATGTTTTTTACAAGTTTAACAAAAGTATTGGCAACGACGCTATTTTTGTTGGCGGAAGTGATGACCACGGCACAGCAACTCTTATTTGTGCAAAAGAGAACAACCTAACGCCAGACGAACTTGTCAAAAAGTTTGATAATATTCACAGAGCAATATACAAAAAACTCAATATTGACTATTCAATAAACAGCGGAACAAACACACAAACACACAATGAAGTAACGCAAGCCTTTTTCAAGAAGTTGGACGAAAATGGATATATATGCGAAAAAGAAGACGAAATGCTTTATTGCGAACACGACCAAATCGCACTAGCGGACAGATTTGTTATTGGCAAATGCCCAAAGTGTGGATACGAGGGGGCATATGGCGATCAATGTGACAAGTGTGGCGAAACTTATGAAACAAGCGAACTTATTGACCCAAAATGCAAGTTTTGTGGTAGTGGTGCGGTAAGGAAATCTACAAAACACCTATATCTAAGACTAGACAAACTTGCACCAAAACTTGACGAGTGGATAGAGAGCAAAAAAGATGTTTGGCGTCCAACCGTATATAAGGAAGCAAAAAGGTGGATAAATGCGGGACTTGTGCCACGCGCAATCACAAGAGATATTCCTTGGGGAATAAAAGTGCCCAAAGACGGCTTTATGGACAAAGTTTTCTATGTTTGGTTTGATGCACCAATTGGATATATCTCAATAACAAAAGAACTTGGCGGGGACGAACTTGTCAAAAAGTATTGGCAAAGTGACGACGCAGAGATATATAACTTTATTGGAAAAGACAATATCCCATTCCATTCAGTGTTCTTTCCAGCAATGCTTTTAGGGAACGGCGAATATAACCTAGCACACAATGTTGTTGGCTTTTGCTTTATGAACTATGAAGGGCAAAAGTTTTCTAAAAGCAAAAATATCGGCGTGTTTTGCGACGGGCTACTAGACAGCGATATAGACATAGACACGCTTCGTGCTTATCTTGTAACTGTTTTCCCAGAAAACAAAGACAGCGATTTTAAGTGGGAAGACTACAAACTTACAACAAACAGTGAACTTGTTGGAAAGTTTGGCAATTTCTTTAACAGAACACTCAATATGATTTGGAAAAACTTTGAAGGCAAACTTGACTTTGCGTTAGATGACAGCATCGAACTTAATGACTTTGACAAAGAAATGATTGACGCAATAAAAACATATCCAGACAAAATAAAAGACTTGTTTGCTCACACTGAGTTTAGAGAAGCATTCAAGCAAATAATGACTTTTGCCAGTGTTGGCAACACCTATCTTGAAAAGTCAGCGCCTTGGTCACAGATAAAAAACGGCGACATTTTGGGCGCCAAAAAAGTTTTGTATTTGTGTCTAAATATGGCAAAATCGCTTTGCATTGTTGCAAGTCCAATTATGTGCAACAGAACAAAAGAGATTTGGACAGAGCAACTTAATTTTGCGGGCAGTCCAGATATAGACGGCTATTGGGATAACGCAAAACAAATTGACATTAAAAAAGACCAACAAACAAATGCACCAAAACCACTTTATGCAAGAATTGATGACGACAAGTTAAACGAATATAAACAGCATTTTTCAAAACCGTTTGATATGAGCGAACTAAAAAATTGGTGATGTATGAAAATTGAAACAGAAAAATTGACACAAAACCAACTAAAAACAATGTCACCACTTTCGCTTGCTTTTATTGGCGACGGCGTGCATACAATGTTTGTTCGTGACTTTGTCGTTAAAAGCAAACTTGAAAAACTTGGCGACTATAACAAAGAATGTGCACACTTTTGCAAGGCAAAAACACAAAGCTTGGTGCTTGGCAAAATTGAAAGCATTTTAACTGACGAAGAAAAAGACCTTGTTAGGCGAACAAGAAACGCAAAAACAAATAACATTGCAAAAAATAGCAATCTAACAGAATACAAAAAGGCGACATGTTTTGAGGCACTTTTGGGGTACTTGTACCTAAGCGGGCAAAACGACCGCTTGCAGGAGATTTTACAACTTTCTGTGCAGTAAGTTATTTATTTCAAAAGCATTTTTAAGATGTTTTTATTAAAATACTTTTTTTAGCGTTAAAAAAAGTATCAAAAAAACGCTGGGGGTTACGATTCCCCCAGACCCCTAAACGTTTTTTGTGGCGGGCAGGGCTTTGGAGTGGTGGTGGCTATGTTAGCACTCCGTGTCATACCGAGTGCCAACAGCACGAGTGTATCCCCTAGTGTAGCGTACGATGTTAGTACTATACATCACCCAAAATCTACCGAAAAACGATTTCAAAAATATATAAAAGGAAAAGAAATATGATTGTAGAAGGAAAAAATCCAGTAAAAGAATTGATTGAAAGCGGGGCGACAATAAATCGTCTTTTTGTGCAAAATGCAAAACTCTATGACAAAATGTCAAACGAAATTATTGCTTTGGCAAAACAAAACAAAATCAGAATAGATTTTGTGTCAAAAGAGTTTTTGGACAAAAAGAGTTTGTCAAAACACCACCAAGGCTTTATTTGTGACACTGTTGACTTTGCATATTGCGAAGTTGAGGACATCTTGCAAGTTGCAAAAGACAAGAGCGAGCCACCTTTTATTGTTATTCTTGACGGCATAGAAGACCCACACAATTTTGGTGCAATTGTTCGTACTTGCGAATGTGCGGGTGTTCATGGTATAATAATTCCAAAAAGACGCGCGTGTCCAGTCAATGAAACGGTTATAAAAACAAGTGCAGGTGCAACGGCAAATATGAAAATTGCAAGTGTTGTTAATATTAATAGCACAATTGAAAAACTAAAAGATAACGGCGTGTGGGTGTATGGCTTGGAACTCGGCGGAAAAGACATAAATAAAACTAACTTATCCGGTGCGATTGCTTTGGTTGTTGGAAGCGAGGGTTTTGGAATAAGTAGACTTGTGAAAGAAAATTGTGACGAAGTTATATCACTTGCTCAACGCGGGCAAATCAACAGCCTAAATGCAAGTGTTGCGTGCGGAATAGCAGTGTATAAAATATTGGAGTCAAGATAAATGGAAAATACGAGTGATGACGTTTTAATTGAAAAAGCCAAAAATGGCGACGAAGTCTCGCTCGATTTTTTAATGCAAAAATACAAAAAAATGGCAAACAAAATTGCCCGAAGTTACTTTTTGGTTGGGGCGGAATATGACGATTTACTCCAAGAGGCAATGATTGGACTATACAAAGCAATAACAAAATACAATAAGACAAGCGGTGCAAATTTTCAAACTTTTGCATATAAGTGTATAACAAGAAATGTGCAAACAGCAGTCAAAACGGCGAACAGAAAAAAATATCAAGCACTAAATAGCAGTGTGTCGCTTTCAAATCAAAGCATTGACACAACCAGTGCAACCGATAGCGACGATATAAACTTATATATATTTGGCATGGTAAAATCGCCCGACGAAAAACTTATTGAAACAGAAAGTTATAACGAAATAAAAGAAAGCATAAAAAAAGCATTGTCAACTTTTGAACTTGATGTGTTAATGCACTTTCTATCTGGCAAAAGTTACAGTGAGATTGCACAACAACTTAACACAAATAGTAAAAGTATAGACAATGCCCTAGCACGAATTAGAAGCAAACTCGCTTTTTTGAAAAGATAGAAAAATGGTAATATATTTTGACAAATTTGATAAAATAGATGACAAAAAATATACATTGTTATATTCCTTTTTGCCACCATCAAGAAAGCAAAAAGTTGACAAAACAAAAGACGAACAGTCCAAGAAAATACAAATAGTGGAATACTATCTTGTCAAAAAACACTTGGGCATTTCATCACAAAAAGACTTTTTATATAACAAATATGGCAAGCCATATATTTTGGGCGAAAAACATTTTTCAATCTCACACACCAAAACCGCACTCGTGATTGCAATAAGCGACAACGAAATTGGAATTGATATACAAGAAATATCAAACGTAAGCGAAAGACTAATACAAAAAGTGCTAAACGAAAGCGAAATGCAACAAGTACAAAACTCCATTTGCCCAAGCGAAGAATTCACAAAACTTTGGACAAAAAAAGAAAGTTATGTAAAATACTATGGAACCTCTATATTTTATAAAACTCGTGACATACTAAATTTTGCAAGCGATGTTACTTTTCACACAATAAAGAAAAATAATCAAATAATCACAACCTGCACAAAAAAAGTTGAAAAAAAT
>CAYQLL010000075.1:0-5165 GCA_964418405.1 uncultured Christensenella sp.
TATATAGATTATCGTCTTTCTCAACAATAATATAAGTTTTGAATGCGACACCAATTATTCTTTTTGTTGAATCAAATAACTTATTATAATTATCCTTTTCTTTTTGAATATTTTGGGCTGTATGCAATTCTATCTTATTTTCATAAGTAGGAGTTGCATAAATTGGCACTTCAAGTGGTCTTGCATTTGATTCATAAGTTTGATTGAAGGCAAAAGAACTTTTTTCGCTTATTTGGTCATTATAGTTAATTTCTGAAACATAATTATTACCGCTTACCTGTTGTTCCTTTAATGCTATATTTTGATTTTTAATTTTGTTAACAAAACTTACACCTTCATTTTTTTCAACTTTATTGAATACAATTGGCTCGCTTTCGCTTACCCCCACTTCATCTTGCAAAGCATCAACAATATGTGTTTGAGTTGATAAAGCATAAAATACAGCATCGTTAAAAAGTCCATATATATGTTGTGAATTGTCAAACTTAACTTCAAGTTTATTTGGATGAACATTGACATCAACACTTTCAGTTGGCAAAGTTAAAAACAATACATAAACTGGAAATTTGCCTTTCATTAAAAAGTTTTCATATGCTCTTGATATGCTTGTGCTTATCATTTGATTTATGCAAAATCTTTTGTTTACAAATAGTGACTGATATGTTCTATTGCTCTTGCAAAAAGATGGCTTGCATGTGTATCCATATACTTTGTAGTCGCCTTTTGAGTAATTGACTTCAATCATATTTTCTGCAACTTCTCTACCGTATATTGTGTATATTATGTCTAGTAAACTACAATTTGTTGTGTTATATATCAATTTGTTGTCAATTATATATTTGAAGTTTATATTTGAATTTGACAACATAAGTTTTTCAACATAACTAGTTATATCGTTTTCTTCAGATTTATTTTTACGCAAAAATTTTGCTCTTGCAGGTGTGTTATAAAATAAGTCTTCAACGACAATATTTGTTCCCCTATTGCAAGCAATTTCGCTAGATGATTGAATTTCTCCACCCTGAACAACAACCTTTTGTCCAATTATATCTTCATCAGTTTTTGTTGTTAAACTAACTTTGCTAACAGCACAAATGCTTGCCAAGGCTTCACCACGAAAGCCCATTGTTTGTAATTTATACAAATCATCAATACTATTGAGTTTACTTGTTGCGTGTGGTAAAAATGCAAGAGATATTTGATCATGCTTTATCCCTGAACCATCATCTTGAACACATATATATGTTGTTCCACCATTTTTTATCTCAATAGTTATATTATTTGCGTGGGCATCAATACAGTTTTCCACCAATTCTTTTACTATTGATGCGGGTTTTTCTACCACTTCTCCAGCGGATATTTTTCCCCACACTGATTTATCTAATAATTTTATATCCGACATTTTTTCTCCTTAATTTTTAACTCTATTCGTTAGGTCACATAGCGTTTCAAATGCTGAAATTGGCGTCATTTTGTTCATATCTAAGTCTTTTAGTATACCAACAATTTGTGTGTAGTTGATATCTTTTTCTTTTGTTTGTTCTTCATCAACTGTATCCATCACAAACTGCTTTGTTTGGTCATTTTGCTCAAGTTTATTAGATATTTGTTTTGCTCGTTCTATTACTTCTTGTTTGACACCTGCAAGGGCGGCAACTTCAATACCAAAACTTTTATTAGTTCCGCCTCGAACAATTTTCCTTAAAAACACAATTGACCCGTTGAGTTCTTTGACAGATATTTTGTAATTTTTGACACCTTCCAAAAAGTTTTCAAGTTCAGTTAGTTCGTGATAGTGTGTTGAAAATAGTGTTTTTACACGCATATTCTTTGTTAAATACTCAACAACTGCCCAAGCAATAGAAAGTCCATCAAAAGTACTTGTTCCCCTTCCGATTTCGTCCAATATTATCAAACTGTTGTTTGTTGCATTGTCCAAGATTGTGGCAACTTCCATCATTTCAACCATAAATGTTGATTGTCCTTGAGATAAATCGTCACTTGCACCAACTCTTGTAAAAATTCTGTCAGTTAGTGGAATTTCTGCACTTTTGGCAGGGACAAACGAGCCAATATGTGCCATAAGAGTGATTAGGGCAACTTGACGCATATATGTACTTTTCCCCGCCATATTTGGACCAGTTATTATCATAGTTCTATCTTTATCGCAATCAAGGTATGTGTCGTTGGGAATAAATTGATTACCTCTAAACAAATCTTCAATAACGGGATGTCTGCCATCTGTTATTTTGATGTGTTTTATTTTGCTATTTATTGTTGGTTTAGTATAGTTGTTTTTGACTGCAAGTTCACTCAGCGCTAAAATGCAATCAAGTGAAGCAATCGCTTTTGCCGATGATTGTAGTTTTAGCAAGTTGTCAAGTAATAGCCTTCTTATGTCGGCAAAAATTTGTTGTTCAAGCTTTATTGATGCTTCTTGCGAACCAATAATTTTCTCTTCAAGTTCTTTTAGTTCTTGTGTGATAAATCTCTCATTATTGGCAACAGTTTGCTTTCTTATATAGTTTAATGGCACGCTTGCCACTAGTGATTTATTCACTTCTATATAGTAACCGTATACTCTGTTGTATGCAATTTTTAAGTTCTTAATTCCAGTTTTTTCACGTTCACCAGCTTCATAATTTGCAATCCAAGTTTTACCCAATTCATGGGCATTCCTTAGGTTATCTAGTTCAACATTGTAACCATCATTTATAAATCCACCATTTGTTGTCAAATATGGGGCATCTTTTTTTATTGCATTTTTAAGTGTGCTAGCTAGGCTTGTAAAATCACAAATATCGTCTTTAATATTTAGCAAAAGTTCACTTTTACAAGTTGAAATTTGGTCTTTTATTGCTGGAATTAAAGATAATGTATTCGCAAGTCCTAAACAATCTTTTGGTGAAAAGTTGCCGTATGCAATTCGTCCTGTTATTCTTTCAATGTCGTTGCATTGCGAAAAAAGTGAACCTAAGGTATCTCTTACAATAAGTTTACTGCAAAGTTCTTCAACGGCGTTTAGTCTTGAATTAATTTCTTTGCTATCATATAATGGCTGTTCTATCCATGACCTAAGTAATCTTGCACCCATTGCGGTTTTTGTTTTGTCCATAACAGCAACAAGAGAGCCTCTTTTCTTTCTATCTCGCATAGTTTCCAAAATTTCAAGATTGCGTCTTGTGTTAATATCCAGCACCATATATTTTTTATTTTCTATTTTACTTATTGTGTTTATGTGGCTTAAATCTCTTTTTTGAGTTAATCTCACATAACCAATAAGTATTCCTGCGGAAATTGTTGCGGACTTTTGCTTTTCTAAATTGAATTTTTGAGCATAATCTTTACCAAATTGAGCACTGAGTTGAAGGTCTGCATAGGAATAGTTGTAATTTTCAGTGTTATCGTGTGTAAATGATGGAATAAGTCCAATTGACCTAACAGGGAGCGTACGCTCAAAAGATTCGTCTGCATTGCAAAGAATCTCGCTTGGCATTGTGCGAACTAAGATATCGTTAAGTTCTTTCACCTTGCAATCATCACTAAGTTCAACAGTCCTAAACTCGCCCGTAGTTATGTCAAGATAACTAAGTCCTATGGACTTTTCACCAACATAAATGCACGCAAGATAGTTGTTTGACTTATCATCAACAAGATTTTCATCGATAACAGTGCCGGGTGTTACAATTCTAATAACTTCTCTTGAAACAAGTTCGCTTGGCTTTTTTTTGTCTTGTGGGTTTGTTGTTTGCTCACAAATTGCAACTTTGTAACCTTTTGATAAAAGTTTGTTTATATATCCTTCTGCAGCGTGATACGGAATTCCGCACATAGGAGCACGCGTTTCAAGTCCACAATCTTTACCAGTTAAAGTCAAGTCCAAAACTTTGGACATCTCCACAGCATCGTCAAAGAAGAACTCATAAAAATCACCAAGACGATAGAACAAAATTGTGTCCATATTTTCCATTTTTGTTTTAATATATTGTTGCATCATTGGTGTTAAATTTTTTTCGTTCAAAATCTTTTGTATTTCCATATTTTAATCCCTTTTTGTGATTTTATTTCTTTTTCTAGGTCAAGTAAATAATTTACTCTTTTATTTTTTTCACAATCTTCAACTTGATTATCCATTTTTTCGGCAACTGTACCACTTCGTTTTGAATACATAAATGCAAATATCCCATCATATTTGACTTTTTTGACGAGTTCGCACGTTTCCATAAAATCTTCATCACTTTCATTTGGGAAACCGACAATAATATCTGTTGTTATTCGAATATTTGGCATACTTGCACGCAATTTGTCTATAAGTTGCAAGTAATGTTCCACAGTGTACTTTCTGTTCATAAGTTTTAGAATTTTGTTGCTTCCACTTTGAACAGGTAAATGAATTTCTTTTATAATTTTGTTATTACTTTTCATAACTGAAATTAGTTCATTGCTTAAATCTTTTGGATGTGACGTCATAAAAGTCAACTTAAAATCGCCATCTAACTTACAAATATCTTCAAGTAGTTGTGCAAAAGTACCTTGTGATAAATCGTCGTTTCCATAAGAATTAACATTTTGCCCCAAAAGTGTTATTGTTTTATATGCCTTTGTGTCAATAATTTCCTTTATCTCACGAAGTATATCTTCTTTTTTTCTACTCATTTCTCTTCCGCGAACATATGGAACAATGCAATAAGTGCAAAAATTGTTGCAACCATACATAATGTTTACCCACGCATTATCTCCACTTGTTCTGTGAGTTTCAATTCCTTCTTGAATTTCGCCACTTTCCATATAGTCCAATATTCTTTTCTTTTCACTCATTTTGCGATTGATAAGTGTTTCAAGCAAATACAAGTTATGTGTGCCTAAAATTATATCAACAAAAGGAAATCTTTTGAAAATATCCTCTGCCACTTGCTTTTGTTGAGTCATACATCCACAAATAATAATAAGTTTGTTTTTGTTTTGTCTTTTTGACTGCTTCAAGGCTCCAATGTTTCCAAATGCCCTATTTTCCGCACCTTCTCTAATTGCACAAGTGTTAAAAACCACAATGTCTGCTTTTAATCTATCATCAGTGTGCGTGTAACCCATTTTTTCCAAAATGCCAGCAATTTTTTCAGATTCATGAACATTCATTTGACATCCATATGTAACTATATTGTATA
>CAYQLL010000076.1:0-5128 GCA_964418405.1 uncultured Christensenella sp.
TTCACGAATGTTTATGTCTATTTTTTCGGCAATAAAATCGATTGCATCATCATCTATAAAATATCTTTCAATTTGGGCTTTTTTCCTTAAAATTGCAATTCTTGTTTCATAGTCAGGTGCTTGTATATCTTGAATAAATCCACTAACGAAACGAGAACTGAGTCTGTCGGTTAAAGTTTCAATTTCCTTTGGATGTCTGTCCGATGAGATGATGATTTGTTTGTTTTGTTGATACAAGTCATTAAATGTATTAAAAAACTCTTCTTGAGTTTCTATTCTTTTTGTTAAAAATTGAATATCATCAACCATTAATACATCAATATTTCTGTATTTTTCTCTAAATGCCGCTGTGCCTTTTGTTGGGCCTTTTTCTTTGTTTGTGCCAAGTGATTCAACATAGTCATTTGTAAATTGATTACACGAAACATACTTTATTTTTAGTTTTGGATTACTTTGCTTTATATAGTTACCAATTGCATGTAAAAGGTGTGTTTTTCCAAGTCCAACACCACCATAAATAAATAGTGGATTAAACTTGTGTCCGGGATTTTCAGCAACGGCTTTTGCTGCTGCATAACAATATTGATTGCTTTTGCCAACGACAAAATTATCAAAAGTGTATTTGGCGTTGAACATATTTTCGTCTTCTTTGTTTTGTTCATCAATAACTGTTTCAGGTTGCTTTTCTTTAAGATATTCTTCTTTTTCTTCTGGATCCAAAATTTCATATTCAGTGTCTTGTCCAAAGATTTCTTTAATTGAATCACTAAGTTCTTTTGTGTGATTTTTTTGAAGTTGTTTTTTTGCTGTGACGGAATTTGCAACCAATATCAATTTATCTGTGTAGTCAAGTGGAATAATAGGTTCTATCCAAAGTTCGTATGATACAATACTAACTTTTGATTCTATTTTGGAAAGCACTTTTTCCCACATTTCTCTTAAATCTTGCATCTTTTTCTCCATTTATATTATATAACATAACCAATACTTTTGCAAACACTTTTTGCGTCAAAAAAATAGTTGGCAAAAATGCCAAAAATCGACAATCTTGACACTATCTATTAAAATATGTTATGATATACGATGGATAAGTGATATGAAAAATTTTTCAATAAAAAAAGTTTATACAATAATGATTATTGCAATATTAATTATAGCTATAAGTGTAAGTCTATCTTTTGAACAAAGTCAAAAAAATATTATTGACATTGGGTACACTGAAGGTATTGAGGATATAGAATCAAGTATAGATAGTGAAGATCCAAACCAACAAGACGAAGGTATAGATACAAGTGCAACTAACCAAACCGTTCCAACCTTTTCCGCAAGAGAAGGTTTTAAGTGTTATACCTATGCAATAGATCTATTGAATTCTTGCAAGGGTTTTGAGATAGAAAAAAACACAATTGGACAAGCCGTTGGTGAGAGTCAATATGTTAAAGAAAAACTAATAATATCTCAACAATATTATTACAAAGAAAATTTGGCATATACAACAATGCCATCGCTAGGAAAAACATTTTTTAGGTATTTTTATTCAAGCGATGGCGGAAATACTACTGAATACAAAATGACCAATAAACTAAACTCTGACAATACACCAAACTGGTCAGGACTTTGTGAAAACTCAATTTTAGACAAAAATGGTGTATATTATATAGATGGTACAGCATTCTCATCTTTTGCAATTTTGCCATCGTCTAAACAAGAGATGATTAGTTTTGATAGAAGTGCAGGTAATAGTAAATATTATGTAATCAAATTCCAAATATCTAACATTTCGCAAGAATATATCGAGAATATTCGCAAGGAAGGTGATCTTGAATGGGTAAACGTAAGCAAAATTAATTTCACATTTTATATTGAAAAAGCAACTATGTATCTAAAAAAAGTAGAAAAAAGCGAAGCTTATAAAGGTAAGAAAATAATCGAATTTGATTGTGTTACAAAGCAAACATCATATATAAAACAAATTGACAAGGTAATTGTTCCAACAAAACCACAAATTTAATCAAATTACCTATTGAAATTTAGTTAAAGATGATATATAATAAAGACAAGTGGAGAAAATATGGAAACAGAAAAAAAACCAAAAGAGATTGAAATTGCAGAGAATTTAGTAAAAAAGTATGGGACACATAATTTTATTTCAAATCTTTGTTCAAGAGATTTGTTTGTAATAACCAAAAAGAAAGGAATGTTTAGTAAGCCTAAAGAAACATATATAATTATTTCAAAGGAATGTGCAAAACAAATTATTATGAGACATAAATTAAATCAATATCAAAATTTGTTTGAAGACACAGGGAAAAGATTCCTTTATAGTAATGATCTCTTGCAGAAGATAAATCTCAAACGATTATTGTCTTATATAGACAAATGTTACAATAGTAAAAGAGATGATGCGTTTTTTGATAAAAAAGTTCAAGCATTGGTTGAACTACTGGAACATTGTATATCGACAGGACGTAATAAACTTCATTTGGTTTGCATAACCGCTGATGATGATACGACAATGAAACTATATACGTTATCCACAGACATTAAAAAATATTTTACGAATCACATAGATGATGAAATAATCTTATAAATCTATAAAAACTGCTTAAAATTATGAGGCAGTTTTTTTGCATAAAAATTGATAAGTAAAAAAAGAACATTACAATAGTACTGTTCCTTGTCTTAAATAAATAATCGAAGATTAATAGTTAACTTTGGATTTTATATTTTTGTATTCGCTAAAAAGTTTTAGTCCTTCATCTCTATCAATATTAATTAAAAAGTTTTGTTTTTGCTCTATTTTCAAATTGAGCTTATCATAAAATTTAACATCACGAAACCCTATATCTTCATTATCTTTAATTGTACAAGCATAATAAATTTTTTCAACATTAGCCCATAGTAGTGCACATAAACACATTGGACAAGGCTCGCCAGTAGTGTAAATCTCACAGCCAGATAAGTCAAAATTTGATATATTTTTGCAAGCATTTCTAATTGCATCAATTTCTCCGTGACATGTTGGGTCATTGTTGGCAACAACACGGTTATGTCCAACACCAACAATATTTCCATCTTTAACAATAACTGCCCCAAATGGTCCGCCGTGTCCCATTTTGATGCCTTGTCTTGCTTCATTTATTGCAAGTTCCATATATTTATTCATAATTTCTCCTTACATTTAATATTTTTATTCAATCAATGATTTAACAGAGTTGAATAAATTATAAATACTTGAATTTATAAAATCGTTGACATTATCAACATAAGACTTTTGATCCAAGTTATTCTCTAAGTATTTGTTATAATCAAAGTTGTATATTCTCACTAATTTATCATAATCAATTTTGCTAAGAGCGTATTCAAAGTTGCTTTTGTTTCCTAAAAAAGCGTTGTAGTTATTTAGCCACAATTGTAATTTTTGAGTGGTTAATGTGTTAGAAGTTGATAACTCTATATCAACATAACTTTCCAAAACATCAACGAACTTATCATTGGATAAAAGTTTGTATTCACCATTAAACATATTAAGATATTTGATAGAGCATTTTAATGTTGTTATTGAACTTTTCAAAAGTGCTAAATCTTTTTCGTTGTCCAATTGGACTGAAGACAATTCTATATAGTTACCATCTTTCATATAACTATCGTATTTTGGATAAATATATTTTCCAACAATTGTCAAAAAGTTATCACAAACATCAATAATTTTATTTGTCGTCTTTATATATTCTCTTTTATAGTTTTTTATTGCTTGAATAGAAATTGGGTCAATTGCATTGTCTAGGCTATCTCCGCCAATCGACACATCAACACTCACAATATAGTCACTAAGTCGTTCTATGCTTGTTGTTGCTAGGTCCAGTTTTTTCTCAAAACTCTCATATTCTTTTTTAACACTTTTATCCAATTTTGATGGCTTTAATTTGAATACACCCTGAAATTCATTCAAAAATTTAAAAGATGATGTAAAAATCTTGTCATAAACATCTGGAATTTGTGTATAATTCATCAATGCGTCCGAATTAGTAGATGCGTTAAAAGTTGAGTCGTTGTCAATTTTGCTTAAAATAGAAGTTAAATTTTTACCATATTGTATTCCATTTTCGTATTTTTCGTTTTCGCAAATATTTGTGACAAAAGTCTCAAACTTTTCATTTGTCTTTATGTAAAAGTCCGTATCCTCTTGACAACCAAAAAATGCAAAAGAAAACATAAAGACCAAACATATAGCCAAAATACCTTTGAATAATTTTTTCATATTTTCCCCCTTACGCCAAAACTAAGAAAAACTTTTTGCCAAGCGTGGTCAATTTTTCTTTCATTTCATCTGTTTGCTCACTTACAAAACCTGAATAACTGTTTGTTGCAAGTTTTTCGGTACATAAGTTCACATCGATTCCATCAAAATTATCTAAAAGTTCATCATAACTTGTTTGCAACTTATAGTAAGATGTTGTGTCAATATAATTTGTAATAAAGACTGACAAATTTTGCAAAGACTTGGCATTTTGGGTATAATTATAGTTTTCACCACAAATATTTGTCACAATACCGTCTTGCCAACCACCTATTGTTGTGTATAAGTAAGATGAAAGCCTATTTGCTTGATAGCTTGGTGTTAAGTAACGAGCAAAAATTTGACAAGCATAATTATAGAAATTAGATAGTTCATTCAAGTACTTATAATAAGTTGTATTATAACTTTCTATAATTTGTATTATGTGATAATTGTTTTTGTCTTGGATTGTTTGTGAAGTTAAATATGTGTCATAGAACGAAATGCAATCACTTGCATATTTTGTAAGATTTTTGTAACTTTTTGACATATTTTGTTGAATTTTTAGCATTTTACCATCATTATCTTTTGTAAAAGGTAAATTATTCAAAAGTTCAGGCTCGATATTTTCATAAACATTTTCTATTGAACTGATGTTTTCATATCTATTTTTTATATCTTGAAATTTGTTTTTTTGCTCCTGTTCACTTTCGCGTGATATACAAGAAGAAAGATAACCATCAATTTGATTTTTTTGCGCTGTCACAGTTTTGACATCTTTGTTTATGGAGTACGAGTAAAAATCATTATATGGTGCAGTAAGGTCAACTTTTGGTCGAAGCAAAAAGT
>CAYQLL010000077.1:0-5082 GCA_964418405.1 uncultured Christensenella sp.
AATATAATTTATATGAAAGTGGCGGAAATTGTTGTCGATGTTTCTTGTGGGAATATCGACAAAAAGTACGAATATTTTTGCGATGATTGGATAAAGGAAGGGCAACGAGTTGTTGTCCCTTTTGGCAAGCAAGTTATTCAAGGCTTTGTGGTTAAAATTAAAGATGACACAGATTTTGACAAAAGCAAAATGAAAAAAGTAATAAAGGTGGTAGATGACGAGATTGTTATCTTGCCTGAGATGATTGAACTTATGGAGTTTATGCAAAAAAAGTGGCATATTCGAAAAGTTGATGCAGTAAGACTTTTTTTGCCAAGCGAGATGAGAACGGGTAAGGTGGGTCAATTGTTTGAATGCATTGTATTTGTTAATGAAAGTGCAGATTTTGAAAAAGAGCGTGCAAAAATTAGAAAAAATGCAAAAAAACAACTAGATTTACTAGATTTTTTGGAAAAAGGCAAAAGATATGAAAAAAGTTTGCTTGTTAAGCAGTTTTCAAGAGATTGCGTACAAAAGTTTATAGAAAGCGGAATTTTGACTCAAGAAAAAGAACAAAAAAGGCGAAAAGTTGAGGCTGGCGAGATAAAAAAACAAAGTTTTGTCCACACTCCACTTCAAATTCGAGCAATTGATAGTATTTTAAGTCATAGTGGCACAAGTCTACTTTTTGGTGTGACAGGAAGTGGCAAAACCGAAGTGTATATGAGTGTTATTGAAAAAAAATTAAGCGAAAATAAGACCGCCATTATGCTTGTGCCAGAAATTTCACTCACACCGCAAGTGCTAGCCAATTTTAAGGCAAGATTTGGCGAAGATGTTGCTATCCTTCATAGCGGACTTTCGGCGGGCGAGAGATATGACGAGTGGCGACGGATACTTGTGGGCGAAGCAAAAATTGTGATAGGAGCTCGCTCCGCTGTTTTTGCACCAATCAAAAATGTTGGAGTAATAATTGTGGATGAAGAGCATGAAAGCAGTTACATATCCGAAAGCAACCCAAGATATAACGCAATTGATGTCGCAAAGTTTAGAAGCAACTATAACGGTTGCCAACTTGTGCTTGCAAGTGCAACACCAGATATCGGCTCGTATGCTAAGGCTATGAGCGGGGAGTATAACCTTGTGGAATTGCCCGAGAGAATAAACGGAAAAGCGATGCCCAAAATTCAAGTTGTAGATATGCTCGCTGAGATTAAACAAGGCAATCTAACGATGTTTTCGTCAGTGCTAAAAAACGAGCTGGATTCGTGCGTGCAAGACAAAAAACAAGCAATGCTTTTTATCAACAGGCGTGGTTATTCGTCGTATCAAAGATGCACAAATTGCGGATATGTTGCCAAGTGTGATGATTGCGATGTGACGCTTGTTTATCATAAGAGCGAAAACAAACTAAAATGCCACTATTGTGGGAAAAGATACAAGGTGCTAACAAACTGCCCAGAATGTCATAGCACGGCGATACGCGAGGGTGCAGTTGGAACGGAGCAAGTTGTGAATATGCTAAAAAAGTTGTATCCAGATGTTAAAATTTTTAGAATGGACAATGATACAACACGAACAAAAAATGCATATCAAAAAATTTTGAGTGAGTTTGGAAAAACAAAGCCCGCATTTTTGGTTGGTACGCAAATGATTGCAAAAGGTCACGATTTTGCCGATGTCACGGTTGTCGGGATTGTTGATGCCGACCAAAGTTTGTATCACAGCGACTTTAAGAGTGTGGAAAAGACATTCGAACTAATAACACAAATGAGTGGTAGAGCGGGTCGAGCGGAAAGCGAAGGCAAAGTCATTTTGCAAACATATGTGCCAAAGCACTATGCATATAGATTTATTGCGAACTATGACTACAAAGCTTTTTTTGAGCGGGAACTAAACATCCGAAAGGCGACCAAATTCCCGCCATATACAAAAATTGTAAGATTACTTTTTGTTGGAGATAATGAAAATATAACAAAAGAAGTAACAAGACAAGTTTATACAAAAGTAAGGACACTGCGTGACGAGTATTTGCAAGATTTTGCGTATTTGGATGCACTAAGGTGCCCAGTAGGAAGAATTAAGAAAAAAGTCAGATTTGAAATTTTGATGCGAATTGATGTAAAAAATTGCGACGAGATTGTTGAAAAAATTTACAAAATATGTGATAATATAAAAAATAGCAAAGTAAGTGTGTTTGTGGAAATTGACCCAAACAACTTAAATTAAAGGAGAGATTATGGCACTTAGAGAAGTTGTACAAATGGGAAATGATGTACTCAGAAAAAAGTCAAAAGTTGTGACTAATTTTGACACAAAACTTGAAGATTTAATTGATGATATGTGGCAAACAATGTATACAAACAATGGGATGGGACTTGCTGCCGTGCAAGTTGGCGTGCTTAAACGCGTTGTTGTTATGAATGTTAATGAGATGAGATTAGAACTTGTCAACCCCGAAATTTTATCAAGCGAAGGCAGTGACGTTGAAAGCGAAGGTTGTCTTAGTTGTGGCAAAATTAAGGGCAAAGTGGCTAGGCCAATGAAAGTTACAGTCAAAGCACAAGACAGGTACGGTTACGAGTTCACAATAACAGGCGAAAAGTACCTTGCAAGGTGCTTATGCCACGAAATTGACCACCTAGACGGCGTTTTATTTATTGACAAGATAATAAAGGAGAAATAGATGAGAGTTATATTTTTAGGAACGCCCGATTTTGCAAAAATTTGTTTGGAAAAATTGGTTTTGTCAAAGCATGAAATTGTGGCGGTTGTGTGCCAAGAAGATAAGCCAAGTGGACGGGGAAACAAACTTAAAAGTCCGCCAACAAAAATTTGGGCAATGGAGCATAACATTCCCGTTTACCAATTCCATAAAATTAGAGTTGATGGCGTGGATACACTCAAAAGTTTGAACGCTGACATTATGGTAACAAGTGCATATGGACAAATATTAAGCCAAGAGATTATCGACATTTGTCCACACAAAATAATAAACGTTCACGGCTCACTTTTGCCAAAATATCGTGGAGCAAGTCCAATTCAGACGGCAATACTTGATGGCGAAACAAAAACTGGTGTAACAATTATGCGAACGGAAAGCGGAATTGACACAGGCGATATGCTACTTAGCGAAGAAGTTGACATCGCCAAAGACGACACCTATGGGACATTAAGCGAAAAACTGGCGAATGTTGGGGCAAACTTGCTTATAAAAGCACTAGATATCATCGAAGCAGGCAAAGACGAATGGATAAAGCAAGACGAAGAAAAAGCAACTCACACAAAAATGATAAAACCGCAAGACGAGTTTTTGGACTTTAATCAAAGTGCCTCGGACATCGTAAACAAAGTTAGGGCATTAAACCCAAACCCAGTCGCAAAAATGAAACTAAATGGCGAAGTGTTCAAGGTGTTTGTTGCAAAAGTTAGCGATGTTCTTGAAAACGGGGAAGCAGGGGAAGTGCTTAGTGCATCGCCAAAGGCGGGACTTAAAATTGCTTGCAGTAGAGGAGCGGTTGAGATTGTGGAATTGCAAGCACCGTCGGGCAAAAGAATGCTAGCCAAAAGTTATCTAAATGGCAAAAAAATTGAAGTGGGAACAAAAGTAAATGCGTAATTTGTTAGATTTGGATTTTAGCGAGATAGAAAAATTGGTTGAAGATTTGGGCGAGAAAAAATTTCGTGCAAAGCAACTTTTTCTCGCAATGAATTCGTACAAAAATGCAAACGAAATAACCAACTTATCCAAAAGTTTTTTAGCAAAATTAGAAAGCGAGTTTGTGTTTTGTCCGCTTGAAATTTACAAAAAATACGAGTCAAAAGACGGAACAATAAAGTTTTTGTACAAACTTAGCGACAATAATATAATAGAAGGTGTGCTTATGTCGTATAAGTACGGCAACACACTTTGTGTTTCCACTCAAGTTGGATGCAGAATGGGTTGCAAGTTTTGTGCGTCCTCGCTTGGCGGACTTGTCAGGAATTTAACCGCGGGCGAAATCCTAGCGCAAGTTTTGTGCGTCAATCGCTATCTTTTGGGTGGACTAGGCGATAAGCGTAAAATCACAAACGTCGTGCTTATGGGCAGTGGCGAACCGCTGGACAATTACTCAAATGTTGTCAAGTTTTTGCGTCTTGTGTCGTGCGGGGACGGCATAAACATTAGTCTTAGGAATATATCGCTGTCAACGTGCGGACTTGTGGACAAAATTCGACAATTAACTGACGAAAACTTACCCATAACACTAACAATATCGCTCCACGCTCCAAACGACGAACTTAGACAAAAAACTATGCCAATCGCCAGCAGATACTCCATATCCGAGATTATGGACGCGTGCAAATACTATTTTGAAAGAACCAAAAGGCGAATTGTGTTTGAATATGCACTAATAGATGGTGTAAATGACACATTTGAATGTGCCGACGAACTTGCAAAACTTGTTCGCGGACTTAGTTGCCACGTCAATCTTATTCCATTGAACGAAGTCAAAGAACGTGGGCTTTTGGGCACGAAAAAAAAGCGAGCATATGCGTTTATGGACAGACTTACAAAAAACGGTGTGTCAAGCACTGTTAGGCGGACAATGGGGGAAGATATTGAGGGTGCTTGTGGGCAACTTAGAGCAAAGGTAATTAGGGAAGAAAATGAGTAGAGAAGGTATTGTTGTTAAAAAACTTGCAAACGACTTTTGGGTGAAATGCCAAGGCGAAGTTTTTTTGTGCAAGCCACGTGGAACACTAAAAGCATCTGGTATTTTTGTTGGCGACAAAGTTACAATCGAACTTGATAGCACAAACACCATAGGCGAAGTTAAGCCAAGAAAAAGTTTGCTCATTCGTCCACCGCTTGCAAATTTGGAACAACTACTCATTGTAATTTCGCCAGTGCCAAAACCAGACTTTATGATTGTCGATAAACTCATTTTGTTTGCATACTCGCACCAAATAAAACCAGTTTTAATTGTCAACAAACAAGACTTGTCAAAAGACTTGAATGAATATATTTTATCTGTGTATTCACCTTTTGTTGAAACGGCGTTTGTTTCGGCAAAAACAAGCGAGAATATTAAACTTTTGACAAAAATACTCCGTGGGCAT
>CAYQLL010000078.1:0-5001 GCA_964418405.1 uncultured Christensenella sp.
AAGTGTTTATATCAATAAAGGTGAGACATATGAACTCCCAATAAAATGGACAAAACCATACAGTTCCACAAAATTGGAAGTAAAAATTCTAAATGAACAAATAGTATCCTATGAGGAAGAAACGAAACTCTTTACAGGCATTAGTGGTGGAATAACAACAGTTGTAATCACTCCAACAAACGAAAATTTTGGTCCTTTTAGATTTGATATTCATGTTGGAGATGGCTCGATGGAAAATCCATATATCATCCAAACGGCGATTGAACTTAGCAAAATTGGTAATGATGAGAAATACACTTTGGACAAATCATACATCTTAATCAAAGACTTAGATTTGAAAGCATATGAAAATTGGTCTCCAATTGGTTCTCGCGAGAATCCATTCACAGGTGTATTTGACGGCAATGGTAAGTCCATTTCAAATATGAAGATAACTGCGGCGGTAGATGCAGGGTTGTTTGGAGCAATCGCTCCATCTGCTCAAGTGACGGGTATCGTGTTAAACGATTGCATAGTTTCTGGTTCTTTTGAGAATGCAGGTGCGATAGCTGGTAAAAGCAAAGGTATTATAAGACTTTGCAAAGTTAATAACCTTACATTGGAAAATGATAAAGACAACTCTAATAATGGTGGTGTTGTTGGTTATATGGAGAATAATAGTGCAGATGATAATTTTGTTGCATTTGGTTATATTGACTTAACTTCTGTTAGACTATCAGCAAAGGTTGCTGGCAATTTTGGTGGAATTGTGGGATATATGGCGGGCAGTGTTGTTATCAACAGTAAAGCACACATTACGAATTATACCACTTTGGATAATTCACTGTATTTTGGATCGGTTGCTGGAATTATGCAGGATGCTATCAACTCGACAAAATACACATTTTCAGTGGTCAAAAAAGTTTTAACGATAACTGAAACGATGACAATAACTAACTCATCAACATCACTTGGTGCTTTGGTTGGTGTCAATAAAGATAGGAGTCTTGATGGACACACAAATATTATAAAATCATGCTACTATAATAATCAAACAGACCTAAATGTAATTGCGACAAGTTCCACGACAATAAACACATCGGGTGCTTACAAAAGGGAATTATCAGAACTTAAAGAAAAAGAGACTTTTGTTGATTGGAATTTTGAAACAATTTGGACAACGTATGACAATACAGTTGTATGTGAACTCAATTTTGATAGTGCTGAAGTTGAGTCACTTGATGAGTATATTCCAGGTGCGAAAGTCTATACGGCTGACGAGTTATGGGAAATCTTGGGAATAATAAGGAAAAGCCCAAATAGTGGCATAACATATGTTGTGTCAAAGAACGATGTTAATCAAGGAACTATAACTCTTGATTTAACAGAAAGAGGTGCAGGAGAATGGGAAACAATTGCCAAGTTTATGGCAAAACCAATCACTTGCTCAATAATTTGTGATGAAGATGTCAAAATCGTAATCAAAAATGGAAGAATTTCTGGGAATAACTCAAGTTTCTTTGGTTATATCTCTGGTGCTAACACAAAATTCAATAATATAACATTTGAAAATATTGAAGTAAATTCAACAGAAGAGAATATTGGTGTAGTTGCAACAATGCTTTTAGACAATGCTTGTTTAGACAATATAATAGTGAAAGATAGCAATGTGACAGGAAGCGACGAAACGTACTTTGCAGCGATAATTTGTGCCAAAAACTTTGGAAGAATTTCAAACTGCAAAGCAATATCCACCAATGACCATTATGTACAGACATCATGCAAGAGTGCAAGTGTCGGTGGAATAAGTGCAACAACTAGCGGGTACATAAACAATGCTATTGTTGATTCCTATAGAATAAAAGTCTTGTCGACACTGCAAGATGCTTCTGCTTTTGTGGGCGGAATAAGTGCCACTTGCTATAAAGGTGCAATCACGAATTCTTATTTCTATGGTTCAATAGTGAACGAGGAATTTGTTGGAGGTATAAGCTCGGCTGGGATAGTTGCGAAGCTGTCAAGTGGAACGAAAGTAGAAAAATGCTTGGCTGAAACACAAATAAAAACAAGATACACTAACGATTCGACAGTAGTGGCTGGTTTGGTTGCTTATTCTGAGGGCGGAGAGATAGTTGCGAGTTACTTCTCTGGTGACATGGTTGGCTACTATGCAGCAGGTATTTGTGATACAAACAGTGGTACAATCGATCAATGCTATGCAAAAGGGGAATTCAAAGGAATTGTAGTTTCTGGTCTAGTTAATTTCAACAAAAAGAGTATCGCGGATTGCTATGTGCTTGGTAATGTGACTGGACTTACTAGCAACTCAATTTCAAATGGTATTTGCTACACTTTGCCTGTTGATAGTAGTGTTCAACATTGTTTCGTGAATGTATCGTATGCGAATGGGCAAGGTAAAAAGAATGCCGAAACGAATGAGGAGTTTAGAGCGACAGTGGAGAAAGTTGGACAATTGTTTGGCTTATATCCAGACACAGGAACACTTACAAATTGCATCGTAATAAACTACGAAGATGCCGAAGTAAAGTACACATTCTTTGGTATAAAACCAGGCTGGATAGGTTGCTCAAACGATGAAGCATGCGGAGCAACTGGCGATTATACAAAATTCAAAAATGAAGCAAAATTCGACCAAACCGTATGGGAATTTGATCCAAATACAAATGATGGTTATCCATATCTCAAGAATACACCAAAAGTTTAACTTTTAGATTGATAAAAAACAAGCAAGACACCTCGTCTTGCTTGTTTTTTATTCGTCTAGTATAAATGTCCCTGGTCCATCTGCCGTCATATCAATGTCCATATGAGTTCTAAAAACCCCAGTTTTTGTCCGTATATTTTTAGAGAGCTCATCTTTGAGTTTTAGATATATCTTTTCTGCATTTTCGGGTTTTCCTGCATGTGTAAAATCGGGTCTATTGGTATTTTTCGTTCTTCCATATAGAGTAAAATTACTAACTAGCAAAATTTCGCCATTTTCGTCAATAATATTTTTGTTCATTTTGCCATTTTCATCGCGGAAAATTCTAAGATGTAAAATTTTTTGTGCAAAATGCTCAACCATTTCTATTGTGTCCGTGTCACTAACTCCAAAAAGAACTAAATATCCTTTATTTATTTCACTAAATTTCTCACCTTCACTAAAAAGTGTTGCTCTTTTGACTTTCATTACAACCGCTCTCATTTTATATCATCTCCACAAAACCCAAAAGGCACAATTTCGCCAAGTTTATAAACTTTGTAATTTAATATGTCTTTTGCTACAATAATCTCAAAGTTTTCATCACAAAACTCCAACAAAGTTTGTCTACATATTCCACAAGGGTAGGTAAAATCGCCCGAACTTGACACAATTGCAATCTTGTCAAGTTGTTTCTCGCCAGAGAGTATTGCACTCATAATAGCGTTACGTTCCGCACAAATTGTTGCCCCAAACGACGCATTTTCCACATTTGCCCCCAAATAAGTTTTGCCACTTCTAGTTAGCACACAAGCACCAACACAAAATTTTGAGTACGGCGAATACGACTTTTCTTTTGCCTGTGTGGCAAGTTCTATTAGTTTTGTATAATCGTTCATAATATTCTCCTAACATTAGTATATATTGTCTTTTCAATAAAACAAAATATTTTTGCACAATTTTTGTCAAAAACATATGTTTTGCTTGACAAAATGCTTAAATTGTTGTTAACTTAATTTGTAAACGATGAAAATTTCCAAGTAGACTTTGTGTGGGTAAACAGAGAAGAACTGGTTGCTGAAAAGTTCTCAAAACACAAAATTGAATTACAAAATTGGAGTTGACCGCACTGTTTTGCGTAAAAACAAATTAAGGCTAAGCAATTAGCGAAGTAAGGTGGTACCACGAAAGCACATTCGTCCTTATATGAATGTGTTTTTATTGTTTTTATAGGAGAATATTATGACAGACACAAAATTGTATCAAACACTAAAAGAGCGTGGACTTTTGTACCAATGCACCGATGAAAAAGCACTAAAAGAAATGCTGGAAAGTGGCGCACCAATAACATTATACGAAGGAAGTGACCCAACCGCCGATAGTTTGCATATTGGGCACTGTGTCCCATATTGCATTTTGCGTAGATTCCAAAAGGCGGGGCACAAAGTACTTTTGCTTATGGGCGGGGCAACCGCTTGCATAGGCGACCCATCAGGCAAGGATAGTATGCGAAAAATGCTTACAAAAGACGAGATAAACCATAACATCGAAAAAATCAAGAACACACTAAAAGTGTTTTTGGACTTTGACGGCGACAACCCAGCAATTATTGTAAACAACTATGATTGGTTCAAAAACCTAACATACATCGACTTTATGCGTGAAATTGGTGTTCATTTTAACATAAACAAAATGCTTTCCAACGATATTTACGATAATCGTATAAAAGAAGGTGGTCTAACACTATTTGAACTTGGTTATATGCCAATGCAAGCATATGATTTTGTTCACCTAAATCGCGAATATAACTGCACACTTCAATATGGCGGAGGCGACCAGTGGGGCAATATCACGGCAGGTGTTGAACTTCAGCGAAAACTCAACTTCCAAAACGGCACAAACATTAACCTTATTGGTGCAACAAACCCACTACTTCTTACTCCAGAAGGCAAGAAAATGGGCAAAACTGAAAGAGGTGCAATTTGGATAGATAAAGACAAAATATCTGCCTACGATTTTTATCAAGGCGTGTACCAAACCCCAGATCCATGTGTTAAAATGATGTTCGCACTTTTCACAGATGTTCCAATGCAAGAAATTGATGAAATGATTGCAAAAGATATTGTTATGGCAAAAAAGCGTCTTTGCTATGAAATCACAAAATTTGTTCGTGGCGAAGATGATGCAATTCTTGCTCAAAAAATGAGCGAAAACTTATTTACTGATGGCGGAAACGATGCTCCAATTTTTGAACTTTCAAAAGCCGAAGCAGAAAACGGCATTTCAATTTTGGACTTGCTCGTAAAAACAAACCTTTG
>CAYQLL010000079.1:0-4988 GCA_964418405.1 uncultured Christensenella sp.
GACGAAATTAATTTGCAAGCACTTAAAAACTCAAATATGTATATAATTGATGAAGGTGAGGATGCAATCAAGGTTGAACCAGTTGGACAAGAAACGCCAACAACAATAACACTTGTTGCCAACGACCAACAAAAGTATATCAAAAAACTAAAATTTGATTATGATATTTCAAATGACTATACCTATCAATTTTTAAGTAAAAATGGCAACATAAACATTGAGCGTTACACGAACTCTAACTATGAAAACTCAATTTTCCTTGAAATTCAACAACTTGACAGAAACAAAGATTTAACCGACGAACTCGTGCTGAGAGTTTCGCATAAAAATTATTCAGGCTATTACTTTGATGTAAACTATAAAGTTGAAGTTAAATTTGCTCCCAAAAATATCAAACTAAATGGTAGCAAGGAAAGTTTAAGTTATAATCTTTTTGACAACAACTCTTTGCAAAATACCAAAGAAGTGGTTGTTTCAGTTGACCCAATAGGTGCTGTGACAAGTGAAATATCTTTAACTTTCAAATTGGTAAAAGAAGATAACACGGAAGTTAATTCCTCTTATCAAACACTCAAAAACTATATTATTGTAAAAAATAACGGTCTAGAAATCTCGACTGAGAAAAATATAATTATCCCATCATCCACAATATCTTTCTATGGGCAAAAGGTTTTGGAAGGTTACAAAAGTATAAGAATGTACTTTAGTTTAACTTCCAGTTTATCAAATGAAACATTAATCAACTTTGTTGAAGTATCTGTCAAAAAGGGTGCAAAGAAATTCTATGTTGATAGCGAATACGAAAATGCTACAATATATATAAAGAAAGGAGACTTGCAAGACTTTGAAGGGCTTATTGTTGAAGAAGCGGACGCATATATCGGACAAATATCCGCATCTTGCGACACTTCGCAAAGTGGATATTCAACAATCTATCAAATAGAAGATAACAACAAAACTATACGAATTTTGGGAACAGAAGTTGGACAAACTCTCTACACATTGTCGCTATCTAATGGCGCGACAACAAAACTAAGAGTTGTTGTTAAACAAGAACTAAGCATAGACGATTTTATGGTGTATTTGGCATCAACATCTCAAAGCAATGTATCTCAAGTTGAATATAAGAGTACTCCAGACCCAGTCACATTAAAATCTCTTAAAGTCGCAAACAAAGACTCAAAAATTAATCTAGAGTACATAATAAAACCAACAAATGTTGATGAAGAAATGTATTCAATCAATGTGACAAGTGCAGATAACAATATTGAAGTCCTAAACACAAAAACTCTCCGCACACTCAATATTTCAGAGGCCCCAACTTTGATTAGAGTTGAACTGGTGTTCAAACAAGTAAATGCATTTAAACTTGAAACTCATTCAACAAGTGAAAGTGAATACAAAGCATATAACTTTAATTTCTATGTTACTTGCTTTGAACCAATTTCCAATTTTAATCTTAAAGCAAAAAATGATGGTCTAAAAGATCAAGACTATTCAAAAATCGCAGATTGTTATCTTAACTCTGCCTACATTGACACGCAAATGTCCAATATATCATTAAGTCTTACAGTCGACAACAAAACTTTTGTTAATAGTGATGACAAAACAGACACCAACAAATATTGGGCTCAAGTTAATTGGTCTTTCTCAATAGATAGCACGGCGTACGATATAAACGACAACGAAACGACAGTAAAAGAAGATATAGAGTATTATCGACTTAGCGATATTGGGAGTATAATTTACGGCAAATTTTATCCCAAAACGGGTATCTATGAATGTAGTGACGCTAATTCACAAAGTGAAAACAAAAGTTTTACAATTATAGCAACAATAGAAAATAACGGACAAACTTGGTCATCAAAAGTTCAAGTAAACATCAAAAAATATATAAAAGTAGAAAATATTTGGCTAAAAAATTATCAAGACCAAATTTATCTTGATGCATCGCAAACAGAGAAAACAATTTACACATACATTGTTCCATCCAATGCGACCAACCAAAACTATGCAATAGAATTAGTCTCAGATGAGAATTCAAACCTATCTTGTCTATCCTATCGTATGGACACAAACGAAAGTATAACACTAACATACAACGGCAATGGTGGTGGCAGTGGTACATTGAAAATTATCCCATATTCAAGTTATCAGCAAGATAACACATATCAAGGGGGAATAACTGAAATAAAGGTAAAAGTAGGGGACGGATCTAGCAAAGATAATCCACTTCATATTTCATCGTGGGAACAATTTAAGAGTATTGATCTAAACAAATACTATGTTGTTGATGGTATAATTGATGCACATGGCGAAGAGATTGCTCCACTGGGTGTATTACATGGTGGAATTTCTGGATCAAAAGATTCAATAATCCAAAATTTCGTTATAAAAAATCCAACTCAGTTGGATAATGCCAACTATTATGGGCTTTTCTCTATTCTAGATGGCGATTCTTATCTAAAAAATCTTACCATAAAAGGCAGTTTTAATATAGAAGATACGAATTCAACAAACAATAATTTTATTGGCCTTTTAGCAGGCAAAAATCTTGCAACAAAAATCACGAATGTCCACATTGTTATCGCATCCAAGCCAACCGTTAAATTAAACGGCAATGTCACAAACTATATTGGTGGTATGTTTGGGCAAAACGTAGGTGGAATAATTGAGATAGATTCAGATGATGATATTGATTTGACTACTCTTGTAGAAATTTCCAGTGATAACATTTTCACACTTGAACTAACAGAACTAACAAATCAGAGCAAATATTACTTTGGTGGACTTGTCGGTTATAGTGAAGGTGGCAAAGTTACAACAAATGTCGGCACGAATATCACTCGTTATAACAACTATGGCACATCTGCCGTTGTTAACTTGCATATAAATGTCACAGGGAATAATCAAAACCTAGATAATCAGTCTGGTATTGGTGGGATTTTTGGTTGTGCAGAGAATGTGACCATAGAGAAAATTTTAATTTCTGGTAACATTTCAAGAGTAACATCAACATTTTATTCAAATAACGTTGGCGGTTTAGTCGGTTATGCGAAGTATGGAATTTATAAAAATAATATATCTCGCGTATTTGTTGCAGGCAAAAATTATGTCGCAGGACTGATTGGGCACATAGAAACAAATAATGAAACTAAAATAGACAATTGTAAAGTGCAGGCACTGGATAATGGTTTAGTTGGTCTTAATGCAACAATGATACTCGCTTATAATCAAACAGGAACAACAAAATACCACGAATTTTACAATTCTGATTCTGTTACGCAAAATGTTACAAGTAATTGCAGTGCTCAAACTTTTATTGCAAGAACAAAAGTTGATTCTCAAACTACATCAACTCAAGAGTATTATGGCGATAAACTACATTACAATTACACAGATGTTTACACTGATGGTGGACAATTCGTAACAAGTGGCAGTGATACAATTGTTTTTGCAAACTACTATAATAAAATTAAATATCCAAATAATACCATAGTTTTAATGTACTATGACACTCAAAGTGAGCAAAGCGAAGTCCTAAAAGCAAAAAATAAACAATTTTTGCCAAAAGATATTTTACTTGACACAACATTAGAATTTTCAATCACATCAAATAATTATTCAATTATTGATGTCGCTTCAAATGGACAACTCACTTTACGCAAAACAGGGACAGTTACTTTGATTTTGAAGAACATTTTGAACATTTCTGACAAAATGGAACTAAAAGTTGTTGTGACAAACTATGTAAACTCAAATCCGGGAAATAACTTACAACTCTACACTAATCAAAACTTGTCCATAGGAGAATTGGCGAATAAAGCAAGTATAACATTAACAAACAATAACAAATATGTCATTTATCCAAAATTTTCAAGTCTAATTAGCGATATGGGGATAACACTAACGCAAAATCAAGACCTAAAATTGCTTATTGTAGCAGATAAAGATAAAATAAATATAGAACAACAATATGGTGCAATTTATCTTAGCGGTATTATCCCAGACGATGGAATTATTGATGATACTCCGTCTATTATAAACTTTTATATTTATCTTGACCTAGGTAATGGAGACTATCGTTTCTTAACAAGTACAGGCGAGTTTGTTCCAGTGGAAGATACCAACAATATAACATATAAAGATGACAATGATAATGAAGTACTACTTTCAAGTTTTGACCTAACTTTTGTTCAAACTTTGGATGTATACAACCTTAGCATTGACAAAACAAACATAATCCTAGCACCAATGGATACAATAGATATCAATTTATCATTCCAAAGCCAAGTTGATCCACACTTCACATTTGAAGTGTATTATCTCGATGGCGAAGACTATTTATCCAGCAATGAAGTAGAGCAGTATTTCAATGTAACATCATCTTGGCAAAATAACGGAATAAATTATGTTTTAACATACATAATTTCAATGAAAACTGAAAACATTCGTATTGGTAGTTATATTTTCTACTTCAAATCTCACGCTGAGAATATTGAAGGTATAAATGTAACATATATCACACAACCAATAAATAATGTTGATATCAAAAACTATAATGACCATGATGATATTAATAAAATAGCGCAACTGGATAATAATGGGGAAACTTATTATAACACAAGTTATTCAATGCAAGAATCAAATAGCGTTGTTGCTGGCGGGATAAACATATTGCGTGTAACTATCACACCATATTATTGTGACTATTCTTACATTGAGATAACCAACTCTCAACAAAATATCGACACAAATAGAGTACTTTTGTTCTCACTTTTATTGCCAGAAGATAATTTTAATAAAAGATACATATCAACAAAAAGTTATTATATTCCAAATGGTATCAGGATTTATAAAAGGGATATAGATAGTAATAGTATATCAAGAGGCGACTTAACTGTACTATATAGACTCTATAACAATGTGGTAGAGGGCGATAAGGTTGATCTTGTGATAAATTTCTATAACGAGAATGGTGAGAAGGT